>CACXEV010000075.1 GCA_902766755.1 Oscillospiraceae bacterium
AACGGGATTTTCAATTCGAAAATCGCAAATATCAGCAAAGAACGCACGCCAAAATTAGAAAAGTTTTTGCGTTATCTGTGTCAATTGCTGTATGAGGCAAAATAAAAATTGTATAATTGCATAAGATATGGAAATTAATAACGAAAAATTCATTTGTTCATTATATGAAAGCGTCTTGGGGCGCGTAGACGGAAAACTCATGCGCAGCACAATAGACTATGCACTTGCCGAACAGGGACTTTGCATTAGGAACAATAAGTTGGAGAGAAAAGAATCGTCGATACCGGGCTATGAATATGATGAAATTCAGCGAAAATGGGTTTTAAAAATAATAAAGGATGTTGCATATATCTGTACGTCGAATAAAGATTATCCCGAAGGCCTTTTTTATGTTAATCAAATATATTTTTCCTCTGCGGATAATGTTTTGCAAACGAACAATAAAAACAAAGACTGGTATTTTTTTGACCAAGATACCTTAAAAGGCTTTCGCCCATGGACAATTGATGACGCGAAACATGGAGACATTATATCTATCAGTGGAAACAAACTTGTTATGCGTAACACTCATTTCAAGGGAACTTCTGTAGATACTGTTTGTATTGTTCCAATATGCTATCTTGTTGTAAGAACGGGTTACGAAACACGCTTTGAACGTCCGGAAAAAGGACAGGCGCCCTTAGAATGTAAAACAAATACCATAAGGCCGGCCACTGAAGAACAAAAAGCACTGTTTTACAAGATACTTTTTGAAAATGGTTATGTATGGGACGGTACCAAAAAAGACATTACATGCGTAAGCCATTTGGCGTCATTCCAAAATGCAATAAACAATCGAAAAAATAAGAAACGCGAAGAAGAGATACATCAATTGAGAAATCAAATCATGGATTTGCTTACTGAGCATAAATGCCATCTTGAAATAGGTACTTCAAAAATTGGCGGTGACGGCATATATGTATGCGCATGCGAAAAGCATCCCATGGATTGGGATGAAAGACTATGCAATATAAATAGGCAAGAATATAAGAAAAACAAATGAGTAAACTTATATCAGAACTTAAAGACGACGATATTGTATATGTTGTTGAAGAGTGGCCTTATCGTGGCAAAAATGGCGAAATCGAAAATCGCATTCTTGAGGCTAAGATTCATATAAAAATTGATGAATGGCCGCCAACTCTTGACGGATATATTCATAAGCATATTAAAGGTGTTTTATATTTTAATCCAAACAGGACTAAAATAACAAACGGAGATTTTCAAGTTTTTAGAATAAGCACTTTAATTCCCTCTACGTCGGGGAAAAAACTCACCAAAAAAGAATTTGACAAGCAGCGCGAAAGCCCGGGCGGTATATGGTACACAGAATTTGATGAATATTTGAAATCATCTTACTTTGCCTTTATGGATCATTTTCGCGTGTTTACCGATAAGGAGGACGCCAAGAACTATATAGTTGATTTTAAACTTAATGCTTTACGTAAAGAATTTTCAAAGGGCATTCGTGTTTGTAAATACAAAGAGAAAAAATCTTAAAACCTAAAATATGACAGATTCACAAATAGCAAGACTGCTTTTGGCAAAAATCGGGAGACTCAGTTTTCCGTGGGGTGTTCGAGAGGAAATAGAAACGTGGCTCAAAAAATTTGCTAAAAAGCCGAGAAAAATTATGGATAAGCCAAAAGATTTTGATGAAGACGAATTACCATATTCTTATCTCGGGAAGGACATGCACACGCATCGCGTAGGCGTTGTAGATGAAGATACGTGGTGTTATCCCGACGGCGTTGAAGAAAAAATAAAGGACGATAAGACATACCTTGTGTGGGCGCGTATACATGACGCCGCTGATCCACAAGATTTTTCAACAACTACAAGAGTAATATATGTAGAGGAACTATGAAAAAAGGTGATGTTGATTGGAAAGAATTTGCCAAACAGTTACTGTGGCGCAAATGTGTCGAAGATAAAAACGGCTACAGTGGATACGACATTCTTGTCGAGCCCGATGCAAACAGTATATTTTCCACCCTTGACAATCCGTTTCCGAGAGGGCATAAACCCGGCGAAATTGTTAGAGACACCTCAATTCTTTCATATTGGATAGGCCCAGTAAAAAAACTATCTTGGAAAGAACTTGCTTTGGCTATTGGCTTATTTGAGGACAATTTCATACCCGACGGGCACGACTGTAAAAAATGCAGAAAGGCAAAAGATTGCAGGGCGTATTTCAAGGATGATACAGATCACGAAGTTTGTAGCTGGTGGACAGAACATTATTGCGTTCCTAAAGAAGGTAGACTTTTCAGACGCCACGCCGGCGGTTTTGAAGAGTCAATGGCAACTATGGTAGAGGTTAAGGATTTAGCCGAAATCAAAGATATTCTTAATAAGAATTTTTCTGAAGGTTAC
>CACXEV010000076.1 GCA_902766755.1 Oscillospiraceae bacterium
ATCATTTGCCCGACAGGGCAGACATCATTGAAAAAAGCACGCCGAAGCGTGCATTTTTCTGGCAGGGGCAGAAGGACTTGAACCCTCGGCACTCGGTTTTGGAGACCGATGCTCTACCAACTGAGCTATACCCCTATATATACATAATAAAAATATGAAAAAACCACGCATTTTGCGTGGTTTTTTCTGGTGGACCAGCAGGGACTCGAACCCCGGACCGACCGGTTATGAGCCGGTTGCTCTAACCAACTGAGCTACTGGTCCGCATGACAGCCACGCGGCTGACAGCAAACAATATTATACATATTATTTAACTCTTTGTCAATAGAATTTTTTGAAAACAGCTTTATTTTTCATAAAGTTTTTTGCAAATCCCGATAACACTTACTCCAACAACCGCACACATAATGATTACACCGGGAACTATCCATTTTTTTCTAAAACTGTATCTATCAAGTCTGGTAGTCATATCCCGTGCAGTAAATGTTGAAAAAATATCCTCAATTTCCTTTGAGGTTGAATCGGAAGGATTATAGCAGGTAATTATATATGTCCTTCCTCCGGCAACAGTAACATATTGCGTGCAGGTGTAAACTCCGCCGCTATCCTCTAATACCTCAACGATTTTTGCAAATTTTCTGCCGTCACTCTCGATTATTTCGGTAGTTTTATTCTCCCCACCATAAAGAGAAACCATTTCTGCGATTTGCTCGTCAGATAAATTTTCGGCATCATATACAGATGAAGAAAAATTATCGGCAAAACGCGAAATCCGTATTTGCGTTTTAGTATTCTCTGATACGGCAATAAGCTTTAAATCATTCTGTTTAAAATACGATACAGCTATGTCTCTTTCAATTCCAAGACGCTCTGCTACAGAGTCAACTTCTGATGCCTTTGTGGCTATAGCAAAGCTATCATCTATTTCGATTGTAAATCCACTGCCGCCCTTAAAGCCCGTTAAAACTAAAGTGATCATTAAAAGCAAAAGCAATAATCCAACCGCTTTTTTCATTTTATCACCTACCGTTTTGCCGTTTTGCAGCCGTAAGAGTATTCTTTAAAAGCATAGATATTGTCATAGGTCCGACACCGCCGGGAACAGGAGTAATATATCCGGCTATTTTTGACACTTCGTCAAAGCAAACATCGCCGCAAAGTTTGCCACCCTCCCTGTTCATTCCAACATCGATAACCACCGCGCCTTCTTTTACCATATCTTCGGTTAAAAAGCCCGCCTTACCGACTGCTGATACCAGAATATCCGCATTTTTGGTTACATCCGCTAAATTCCTTGTCTTGGAATGACAAATGGTAACAGTACCGTTTCTATGCATTAACAGTACCGCCATAGGCTTACCGACAATATTGGATCTACCTATAACAACGCAATTTTTACCTTCTATTTCTATTCCGTAATAATCTAAAATCTCAATAATACCGGCGGGCGTACAAGGTAAAAAATCATAGTTACCTATCAGTATTTTGCCAACATTCAGGTTATTAAAGGCATCAACATCCTTATCCGGACTAATTGCCGCAATAACCGCCTGTTCATCAATATGATGCGGCAGAGGCAACTGGCAAAGAATTCCATTGACGTCTTTTTTAGAGTTTAATGAATGTATAAGCTCTATCAATTCATCCTGCGTTGTACTCTCATCCAAAAGATATTGAAATGATTTTATGCCTACGGCTTCACATGCTTTTTTCTTATTTGCAACATATATTTTTGATGCCGGATTATCACCCACTAATATAACAGCGAGCCCAACACCTATTCCGTTATTTTTTAATGTTTCAACTTCCTTGGAAACTGCATCTTTTATGGCCGCAGAAACAATTTTCCCGTCTAAAATCTTACTCATTTTTATCCTCTTTTAAATCTTCATTATCAGTTTCATTTGTACTTTCTGTATTATCCGAAAAAACTTCAACATAATTAAGGCTTTCTTCAGACTCTGATTTTTTTACTTTTATCATTATAAGCACAGCAATAGCCAACAGGCAAATAAGTAATGATAAAGCGAAAGAAACCTTTATAGGTCCTATCATTAAGCTATCGGTTCTCATCAATTCTATTATTGCTCTTCCAAAACCATACCAAGCACAATAATAAAGGGATATTTGACCGCTGAATTCTCTTTTCTTACTTAAATGATTTAAAACGAAAAATCCGCAAATACACCATATTGATTCATACAAAAAGCACGGATGCACAAGCCCTGTACCCATCTCAAGTATAGTTCGCTCGCTTTCCATTCCCCAGAAACTACTGCCGGTAAATGATCCGTAAGCTTCTTGATTCATAAAGTTTCCCCATCTGCCGACAGCCTGTCCGATAAGAAAACCTACCGCTGCCAAGTCAAGGGCATCAAGAATCTTGATTTTCTTACACCTGCACATTAATGTTCCGCAAACCGCCGCTCCTATAACTCCGCCGTAGATAGCAAGTCCCGAAAATCCGGAATTTGAACCGAACCCGAAAAAATCGGAAACTCCCGAAAGCTTTTCACCATCAAAAATGACATAATATGTTCTCGCACAGAGTATTGAAACAGGTGTTGTAATCAGCACAACATCGAGAAGTTTATCAAAATTAATATTGAATCGTTTTGCATTTTTTGCACCGTAAAGCACCGCAAGCAAAAAGCCTGTTGCAATTATGATGCCGTACCAATATATATCCCAACCGTCTTTACCTATCGGCAGAGTAAATGCTATAGGACTGATTTTTAAATGAATACCGAAAATAGTTACATTATATGTCGTCATCAGGCATTTTCCTCCAATGGAGATATTACCGATAAAACCGAGAGTTCATCATCAAATATATCTATTCTTTTCAGCACATCATCATAACTGACCGTTTTTAAAAATTTAATCTTTTCAAAAAGGTCAAAATCGGAAACGGCACAATCAGTGAGCGATAAAGCTATAGATTCCACGCTGTTAAATGAACGCACCGCATCTCCGTAAAGAGAGCATTTTACGGCGGAAAACAATTTTTTATCAAACCCATGCTCGCGTATATTTGCTATTTCTTTGCTTATTTCTTCTGCTACGCGTTTAGGCTCTTGCGACTCGCCTGAAAAAATAATGCTTGCATAATCCCTGCCTGTAAAATACTCAAAGTCAAATTCATCGTTTATAAGTCCCTCATCCATAAGGCGCTTATATAAAGGGGAAGCTTCACCACATATTATTTCAAGCAATAGTTCAACACAAACCTTGCTTTTTATTCTTCTGTAAGGCGACTCTATTTTTTGCTTAAAACCATAGCAAAACATAGGAGTCAACACCGGAAATTTTTGTTCAACATAGTTTTTGTTTACCGTACTCGGCTCATCAATTCCGGCGCGATGAATATCAATTTTCTCAGAGTTTTTAACCGAGCTTTCTATTTTTTTAAGCACCTGTTTTGTATCAACATTACCTGCAATACAGATAAACATATTAGACGGATTATAAAAAGTTTCATAGCACTTATAAAGCAAGTCGCTATCTATCTTCGATATCGACTCAACCGTACCGGCAATATCAATTTTTACCGGATGATTTACATACATAGCAGACAACATATTAAACAAAACCCGCCAGGAAGGGCTATCATCATACATCCTGATTTCCTGCCCGATAATGCCCTGCTCCTTTTCGACAGTTTCCTTTGTAAAATAAGGGGACTGAACAAAATCCAACAATATTTCAAGGTTTTCATCAAAATTATCACTGCAGGAGAACAGATAGCATGTTCGGTCAAATGAAGTAAAAGCGTTTGCCATAGCGCCTGTTTTTGCGTATTTTGAAAAAGCGTCACCATCTTCACTTTCAAAAAGCTTATGCTCTAAAAAATGAGCTATGCCTTCAGGAACACATATAGTATCACCGCCGTTTTTTGAAAAGGCGGTATCAACAGAACCATATTTTGTGCCGAAAACAGCATAGGCAGAACTATAGTACGGTTTTTCACAAATATAAACCTTTAACCCATTTTGCAAAGCGGCAAGAGTGTAGCTCTCCCCTATATCACTTTCAAAAATCTGTTTTTCCATTATTGTGCCTCCTTCGGTATAAGGTTATATACCGTATGAAGTTTTACGGTCTTTGCGGCATCAATTACCTCATTTCTGCCTACTTTTGCAATAACAGTGGCAAAATCTTCGGGTGATATAGGATTACTCATGGCACTCTTAATAGTATACCAACTATCAACTGCCTCCTGATGATCACCGTAACTGTTTAAGGCATTAATTATACTTTTTTTAGATGACTCAAATTCAAAATCTGTAAAGCGCCCGGCTTTAACGATTTCAAGCTGACGAAGTATCTCGGACTCCGCTTTTTTGGCATTTTGGACTTCAACGCCGCTGTCAACAATAAGGAGTCCTTTTCGTTTTTCCGAATTTGCCGAGCAATAATAGCAAAGGCTCAATTTTTCACGCACATAATTAAAAAGCCTTGAATAAGGTCCGCCGCCGAAAATATCACACATTACGGTAACAGCCGCATTTTTTCTATCATCAGAAACGGCATCCATTGAAAATCCCATTACGAGCTTTCCCTGCGCTACATCCATTTTTTCTTCAACCCTTTTAGAGGCATATAAAGGGCGAGTAGGTTTGCTTTCATTAACAGTTATTGCTCCGCTTCTGTCAATTGATAAAAGACGGGATTTGATACCGTCGAAAACATTTTGCGGCAGTGAATCGGATATAACATTTACAATAAGCGCCGCTCGGCTTAACATATCCTCCCAAGCCTTATAAAGACTCTCTGCTGTTATCTCTTTAACCTGTTTTTCTGTACCGCACTTAGGTATACCGTAAACATCGTCCTTATACATTTCCTCTATAAGCCGACTCCGGGCATAAAGCCGCTTTTCAGCCAATTCGCCGCGTATATGCTCTATTGCCTTTCGCTTTTCACGCTCAACATCTTCAGTGAAAAAAGAATTATTTTCAACGCGCGGTTCAAATACAAGACTGTTTAAAAGCTCTACCGCCTTATTAACAAGCTCTTCACCGTCAAGTGCATACTTATCGTCAATTACCGAAATGCCGACTCTGAGAAGCTGATAGTCGCCAACCTTCTCCGCCGAAGCGGAAAGCGATGCCGAGTATAGCTTATTCAGTTTAAAATTAAGCTTGGAAAAATCAGGATACTCTTTACCACAGGTTGTCAGAATAAACGGCAAAAGCGCAAAATGTGCCACATTTTCCTTTTCAAGCGGTAAGAAAAAATTATAGGTGACATAAGTTGTCTTGAACCTATCGCTTTTTATAAAAAATCCCTGCGCCGAATTACCGAGCGCAATACAGTTTTCAAGCATTTGTATCCTCCATGCATTCATCTAATATTTTTACTCCGAAACCGCGAAGCATATCAGCAAGCGTGCTTACAGGCAACCCGTAAACATTAAAGTGATCTCCCGATATTGAGTGGACAAAAATTGTTGATATGCCCTGAAGAGCATAAGCACCGGCTTTATCGAAAGGATCCCCGGTTTTAATATACGCAGATATCTCGGTTTCACTCAAATCCCTGAATGTAACCTGTGTTTCCACAGCGCGAGTATCTGTTTTTTTGCCCTTAATAACGGTAATTCCGGTTATGACATTATGAGTTCTACCGGAAAGCGTTTCAAGCATTGCCTTTGCATCTTCTTCGCTTTTAGGCTTACCGAAAATCCTGTTTCCGAGAGCCACAACAGTATCTGCGGCAATAATTATATCATCCTCTAAAGCTTCATTCTTAACTGCTAATGCCTTTTCAAATGATAATCTCTTAATTTCGTCTATAACAGGCACAGAAGAATCGATTGCCTCATCAATATCTTCGGTAATCACTTTAAATTCAACACCCAAAAGGGCTAAAAGCTCCCGTCTGCGTGGTGATTTTGATGCAAGAATCAATCCCATACAAAGACACTTCCTCACTATTTTGTTATTCTATCACAGTTTCTGCTCTTTTGCAACAAAAACTATAGTTTTTACTTGTAATTATATACACTATATGGTATAATACTCAACAATAATATGTATAGGTGGTTGATTTTATGAAATGTCCGTTTTGTGCCTACGAGGAAAGCAAGGTTATTGACTCCCGCCCTACAGATGAGGGCGAGCGCATAAGAAGAAGGCGTGAATGCCTTAAATGCGGCAAGCGCTTTACAACTTATGAAATTATCGAGAGCCTGCCCATTATAGTTATTAAAAAGGATAAATCCCGCGAGGTGTTTGACAGGCAAAAGCTGATGACCGGTATGCTCCGCGCTTGCGAAAAGCGCCCGGTTTCCATTGAAACACTTGACAGGGCTATTGATGATATCGAGGCTTTAATACAAAACTCGCTTGACCGTGAGGTTAAAAGCGATAAAATCGGTGAGCTTGTAATGGAAAAGCTCAAAGAAATCGACGAGGTGGCATATGTCCGTTTTGCTTCGGTTTACAGGCAGTTTAAGGATATAAACACCTTTATGTCCGAGCTTAATAAATTACTTGAAAATTGAGGTTAAGAATGAACGACAATGAACTTTTAGCAGAGCTTTTACTGCCAAACATTGATAAAACTCCCGATTATTACGAAGATTTATATCCTGCACGCAGTCTGCCCGAGGGCGCGCGCGTAACGAGGGTGGCGCCGAGCCCTACGGGATATCTGCATTTAGGCACACTATTTACATCCCTTGTAAACCGAATAACCGCCACAAGCAGTAACGGCATTTTTTATACCAGAATTGAGGATACCGATAAAAAAAGAGAGGTTGAGGGCGGTATTGCCGATATTATAGGCGGTCTTAACAGATTTGGAATTTCGATTGACGAGGGATTTGTAAACGAAACCTGCGAAGAGGGCGCTTACGGCCCGTATAAGCAGAGCCTTAGAGCCGAAATATACCAATGCTATGTTAAAGACCTTTTAAGAAAAGGTCTTGCCTACCCCTGCTTTTGCACTGCCGAGGAATTATCTGCTATGCGTGAAGAGCAGGAAAACAGAAAAGAGCGCACAGGATACCACGGTGTTTGGGCACGCCACAGAGATATAACATACAAGGAAGCTAAGGAGCTTATCGAAAAAGGCCTTTCGTTTACGGTAAGGCTTCGCTCCGGCGGTGACGAAAGCCGGAAAATTGTATTCGACGATGTAATCAAAGGTAAAATAGAGATGCCGGAAAACGATGAGGATTTTGTAATTCTTAAATCGGACGGTATCCCCACCTACCACTTCGCCCACGCGATAGACGACCACCTTATGCGGACTACTCATGTTTTCAGGGGCGATGAATGGATTTCATCTGTACCAAAGCATTTAGAGCTTTTTAAGGTTTTGGGCTTTAAACCGGTAAAATACGGACATATTTCACCCATTATGAAGCTCGACGGCGGCGCAAAACGCAAAATATCCAAACGCAAAGACCCGGAAGCCGCCGTTCATTTCTTTGCACAAGAGGGATATCCCGTAAATGCGGTTATAGAATATCTAATGACCATTGCCGCTTCGGATTTTGAAGATTGGCGCCGCGCTAATCCCTCCGCCGATTATAAAACATTCAAGTTCAACCCCAAAAAGATGAGCGTTTCCGGTGCTCTTTTTGATAACGATAAATTAAACGATGTAAGTAAAATAATCATCTCAAAAATGGCAAGCGGTGAGGTCTATGAGAAGCTGACCGCCTGGGCAAAGGAATTTGACGGTGAGTTTTACACCATTCTTACCGCAAACCCGGAATACACAAAAAGTATGCTTGCGGTTGATAGGGATAACGCCAAAAACGCCCGAAAGGATATCGCAAAGTGGAATGAGGCAAAAGAGTATTTTGCTTATTATTTTGATAACCTTTTCACTCCCGCATACACATTACCTGATAGAGTAAGTGCTGATGATGCAAAGGCATTCTTAGAAAGATATAAAAATGTTTATAATGCCTTAGATGACCGTCAGGTATGGTTTGATAAGATAAAGAAAATAGCGCCCGAAATAGGCTTTGCCGCCGAAACAAAGGAATACAAGGCGGAACCCGAGAGGTTTAAGGGCAGTGCCGGCGATTTAAGCTCTGTTTTGCGCCTCGCTGTTACCGGCAGAGCCAACACTCCCGACCTTTGCGGCATTATGAGTGTTTTAGGTGCTGAAAGAAGCATTGATAGAATTAACGAATATATAAACGAGATTTGAAAGGCAGTTTCTATGGAAGAGAATTTAAGTTTAACAGAGAATACCTCTAACGCCAATTTTATCCACGATTTTATTGATGAGGATTTGAAAGAGGGCGTTTATGATAAGGTGCAAACGCGCTTTCCGCCCGAGCCTAACGGATATTTGCACATTGGCCACGCAAAGGCTATATGCATAGATTTTGGCACGGCTGAAAAGTACGGCGGCATATGTAATCTCAGGCTTGACGATACTAACCCCACAAAAGAGGATGTCGAGTATGTTGACGCCATTATGGAGGATATAAAATGGCTCGGCTTTAACTGGGCGAATGTTTATTATGCCTCCGATTATTTCGATTTCATATATGAGTGTGCTTTAAAGCTAATTGATAAGGGACTGGCGTATGTTGATGAAATGTCTGCGGATGAAATCCGCGAAATGCGCGGCACCCTTACTGAGCCCGGCACTGAAAGCCCTTACAGAAACAGACCGATAGAGGAAACCCGTGAGCTTTTCAAAAAAATGACTGCCGGAGAAATTGAGGAAGGCAAAATGGTGCTCAGAGCCAAAATCGATATGTCCTCCCCTAACCTTAATATGCGCGACCCGGTTATTTACAGAGTTCTTAAAGCTCATCATCACCGCACGGGTGATAAATGGTGCGTTTATCCGATGTATGATTTTGCACATCCGCTTTCAGATGCGAAAGAGGGCGTTACACACTCGCTTTGCTCGCTTGAATTCGAAAATCACCGTCCGCTTTATAATTGGGTGCTTGAAGCCGCGGATATTAAAAATCCGCCGAGGCAAATCGAGTTTGCAAGAATGAATGTAAACTATACTCTCACAAGCAAGCGCAAATGCTTAAAGCTTGTGAAGGACGGTTTGGTTTCCGGATGGGATGACCCGAGAATGGCAACCATTTGCGGTATGCGCCGCCGTGGTTTCCCGTCAGCCGCAGTGAGAGAATTTGTCGATAAAATCGGCGTTTCAAAAGCATATAGTGTTATTGATTACGCGCTCTTAGAGTCCTGCGTGAGAGATAATCTAAACCTTAACGCCGAGCGCGCTATGGCGGTGCTTCGTCCGCTTAAAATCATAATAGATAATTACCCGGACGATAAAACCGAGGAGATAAGTGTTGAAATAAACCCGAACAAGCCTGAGCTTGGCAATAAAACGGTTACTTTCTCAAAAGAAATCTACATTGAGCAGGATGATTTTATGCTCGATCCTCCCGGCAAATATTTCAGGCTTTGCCCTCAAAAAGAGGTTCGCCTCAAAGGCGCTTATTATATCAAGTACGCTTCCCACGAAACCGACAGCGAAGGCAACATCACCGCCGTTCACTGCACGTATGATCCCGAAAGCCGCGGCGGCGAAACGCCGGACGGCAGAAAGGTCAAAGGCACGCTTCACTGGGTCAGCGATAAAAGTGCCGTAAAGGTTACCGTAAGGCTTTATGACAGATTGTTTAATGTGGAAAACCCGAGTGATGAAGAGGGCGTTTCCTCATTTGCGGATAATCTTAATCCGCAGTCACTTGTAGTGCTTGAAGGCTGCCTTATGGATAAAAAAATAGAAAACGCAAAACCGGGCGATACCTTCCAGTTTATGAGGCAGGGCTATTTCGCGGTTGATAAGGATTCAAAAGAAGGGGCGCTTGTCTTTAACCGCACCGTAGCGCTTAAAGACTCGTTCAGTAAGAAAAAATGATTAAAGTAAAAGATATTTTATCTTACCTTGAAAGCCTGTATCCGCGTGATACCGCTTGTGATTTTGATAATGTGGGTTTACTTGTAGGTAATGGGGACAGCGAAGTCAAATGCGCCGTTGTTGCGCTTGATTGTGATATAACCGCGCTCCAATTTGCGAAGCAGCAAGGCGCTAATCTTATTATCACTCACCACCCTGTAATATTTGAGCCTTTAAAGGCGGTAAGAGAAAACGATATTGTTTTTAAGCTGATTGAAAACGGAATATCGGTAATATCTATGCACACTAATTTAGATGTAGGTGCCGGCGGCGTTAATGATGCCTTGTGTACCGCATTGGGTCTTACTAACATAAAACCTTACATCGCGGAAGACGGATATATGCTTAAATCCGCAAAGACAGATAAGCACTCAGCCGATGTCTTGGCTTTGCATATTAAAAATCGCCTCGGCGGTATGGTTAAATATGTGGGCGGTAAAGAGCCTATAAATAATGTGCTTGTCTGCTCAGGCTCCGGCGGAAATTATTTAGACGAGGCAATTTCTGGAGGATTTGATGCGCTTATCACTGCCGATGTAAAGCAAAACCACTTTATTGCCGCAATAAATGCCGGTATTTCACTTTTTGACGGCGGCCATTATAATACCGAAAATGTCGTGATAAAGCCGCTGTGTGACAGATTGAGCAGTAAGTTTTCAGATGTAAGTATTTTTCCATTTTCCCCCGAAAGTATAAAAATCGTATAATTTTATCATATTATACAAGCCCCTTTTCATACCCTCAAAGTATAGGGATGAAAAGGGGCTTTTATTATGAAATACTTTATTATCACAAAAAAACAAATTGCTTTGGCGCTTGCCGTGTTAATTTGCGCCACCGCGGCGGTTATAACATCTGTTTCGGCATTTGCCGGGTCGAACAGAAAACTGCCTATTTACTGCGTTGATACTCCGGATAAAAAAATCGCCATCAGCTTCGATGCGGCTTGGGGAAATGATGATACACACACGCTTATAGAAATACTGAAAGAATATAATGTGCCGGCTACATTCTTTGTTGTGGGCGCTTGGGTTGATAAGTACCCCGAATCCGTAAAGGAGTTGGCCGATGCCGGTCATCGCATACAAAATCACTCAAACACCCACCCTTATATGACACAACTGTCAACCGCACAAATGACCGATGAGCTCACCGCCTGCAACGAAAAGATAAAGGCAATAACCGGGGTATCGCCTACCCTTTTCCGTCCGCCGTACGGTGACTACGATAACGCCGTAATAGAAACGGTGAACGGAATAAATATGTATCCGATACAGTGGTCTGTGGACTCTCTCGATTGGAAAGAAAATGCCACGGCGGATAGCATTTATGACAGAGTTACAAATAAAGTGACAAACGGCTCAATAGTTCTTTTCCACAATGACGCCGAGCATACGCCGGAGGCGCTACCGAATATACTTAAAACGCTTAAAGATGAAGGCTATGAATTTGTATTTATAGACGACCTTATTATGAAAGAAAATTATACAATAGACCATTCAGGCAAGCAGATACAAAACGCCGGCGGTAATTAACCGCCGGCAAATTTCTCCTGAAAATTAAATAATTGCTTTAATAGATTTTACAAAGTCATCCATTTCTTCAATACCACTTCAACCATTATAGACCAATTAATCCCATCATAATCATGGACTAATCTATGGCGCAAACCGGAAACAACCGACCATGGAATATCAGGATATTTATCCTTTTTTTCTTTGCTGACTTTATATATCTACTCACCTATATTGTATAATGGCGTTGTAACCGCCCATTGTGAAAATTCATTGCTTAACAGAGAATCTTTTGTTATATTGTGGTCCGCAATCTGATTTTTAAGCGCTTCCCACAGTTTAACAATCTTTATAATTCTCTCGGTATCCGACTTAATCATGCTATCTTTATACCCTCCTTTATGACACTCTCATAAAAGGATGATGATTTGTTTATTTCACAGATTTCAAAAGCATCAACATCTTTACCGACTATTTGCCTTAAATCTTCGGCAAAAGCAAATATGTTTGTTTTTTTGAAATTGTCGCCGCCAATAATTCTGCAAAATAAGCGATGGGCAATAAGCCCATCGCTTCCATTTACACGTAACAGACCTAAATTACATTATTTTTCTGTAAAGTTCTTTTAAATCCTCAATAGATGTTTCTCTCGGATTACCCGGTCTGCAAGCATCCTCGTATGCATCCTTAGCGAGAATGTCAAGATCCTCTTCCCTGACCTTTTCATTCTTAACAGGAATTCCGACATCGATTGAAAGTTGCCTTACCGCATTTACTGCGGCATCCCTGTATTCTTCAACCGACATATCGTCAACACCTTCAACGCCCATAGCACGCGCTATTTCACGGTATTTTTCACCGGTAAACTCTTTATTATAATCCATAACTATCGGCAACATCATAGCGCAAGCAACGCCATGAGGCGTATCATAATGAGCGCCGAGAGTGTGAGCTATCGAGTGAGCAATGCCGAGACCTACATTTGAAAAGCCCATACCGGCTATATACTGTGCCAATGCCATACCCTCACGGTTTTCAGGTTTGTTTTCAACCGCACCGCGCAAATTCTTGGCGATAAGCCTGATAGCTTCTATATGGAACATATCTGTCATTTCCCATGCGGCTTTGGTTGTGTATCCCTCTATCGCGTGAGTAAGTGCGTCCATACCGGTTGAAGCGGTAAGTCCCTTAGGCATTGAGGACATCATATCCGGGTCAACAATAGCGTATTCCGGAATATCATGCTCATCAACACAAACAAATTTACGCTCTTTTTCAACATCTGTAATAACATAGTTTATAGTAACCTCAGCTGCTGTACCGGCAGTAGTTGGAACAGCAATAGTAGGTACTGCGTGATTTTTTGTAGGAGCCACACCCTCAAGTGAGCGAACATCGCCAAACTCGGGATTAGTAATTATTATACCTATTGCCTTTGCGGTATCCATAGATGATCCGCCGCCTATTGTAATAATAGAATCAGCGCCACAGTCCTTAAACGCCTTGACGCCATCCTTTACATTATCGATAGTCGGATTAGGTTTGATACCAGAATAAACGGTATAAGCTATTCCCTCTTTTTCGAGTAAATCGGTCACTTTATTAGTAATACCGAACTTCACCAGATCCGGATCAGAGCACACAAATATATGCTTAAATCCTTTAGTTTTTGCAATTCCGGGAATTTCACCTATTGCGCCCTTACCGTGGAAAGAAACTGTGTTTAAAATAATTCTGTTAACCATAATTAACCTCCTTTATCTTGTAAATTAATTATAACAAATTAATGGTTAATTATTGTTAATTATTTGTAAATTCAATTCTATTTGTTTAAGAGATATATTCCGATATTAAGATATCCGGCAATCGTAAGCCAAATTAGATACGGTATCTGCAACAGTCCGGCAGGCTTATAAATTCTATAAAAAGAGATTATCATTAAAAGCACCGAAATCCAAAGAACTATCAAAATAATAAACGCCAGCAAAAACTGTTTTGCAGAAAAGAATACCGGCGACCATATAAAGTTTAAAAACAGTTGAAATCCGAAAAGTATAAAAGCATTATTTTTATTTGCATATTGATCTCCGTTATTCCACACGAGGTAAAGAGAAATGCCCATCAGTATATACAAAACAGTCCAAACAATCGGAAATACTATCCCCGGCGGCGAAAACGGCGGTCGCTCTACCGTTTTGTATATATCCATATCACCTCTTGTTATAAACGCCGAAAGACCGCCCACGGCAAGAGGTATCAGCAAGCTGATAACAAGCCGCTTCAAATTAAATCTTACTATCATAATTTTGCCTCCCACGGCTATCTTATGCCGTGGGAGGTTATTTAATACATAAAATATTAAGCTCGCCGTATTAACTATATGTATTTTTTGTTTTTTCCCTTATTAACTCCGAGTATCCCGCCTATTGCCGAGGCTAAAACAATGATGATAAAACGAAACAGTGTATTAACTGTCAAACCGTTTTTGCTGATAATTACCGAAATAACTGTTACAGCGGCAAATGATATAACGCCGATTAATGTACCGATAAGATATCCCTTTTGCTCACTTTTAAGCGAAACGAAATATGCAGCCAAAAAACTCCCGAGAGATATACTTATTGTTGCCAGCGGAACACTATATCCTCTATCAAGCTCAAGAAACAGAATTGCCGCGGCTGAAATACACATAAAAACAAGTGTAGAAAAAACACCGATTAACGCTCCGGTCAGATATAAAACAACCCCGGACGGGCGTTTTTTTAAAGTATCATTGAACATAAAAATCCCTCCGATAGATTTTACGCTACCGGAGGGTGATTTATTACTTATTTTTTAGGCGCATCATCATGAACCGTAAGATTTTGCTGGAGAGCCCAACGAGCAATTGTAAGCTTGCTGTGATCGCTTTTTGATTCGATTACCATACTATCTTCTTTTAGCGAAATAACTCTGCCGTAAATACCGCCGATTGTAAGAACTTCATCGCCGACCTGAAGATTTTCGCGCATTTGCTTTTCTTCCTTTTGTTTTTTGCGTTGAGGGCGAATCATTAAAAAATACATTGCGATAAGCATTATAGCTATCCAACCGACCATAACTATAATTGAGCCTCCGCCTGTTTGACTACTAGTAGTATCACTTGCCAATGTTAAAAAACTGATGTTCATTTTTTTACCTCCAAAATACTATAAAACGATTATACAATAAGCAAAATATAAATGCAAGAAAAAGATTATATTCTTTTTCCGAGTATTTGCTCTTTTTCCTTTTTAAATTCGGAAAACCCACCCTCATCAAGCGCATTTCTGATATCTGCCATAAGATTATTATAAAACCATAAGTTGTGTAATACCAATAATCTTGCGGCAAGCATTTCGCCGGCTTTAAGTAAATGCCTGATATAAGCTCTGCTATAACGCCTGCATACCGGACAATCACACTCATCGTCAATCGGTGACATATCCGTTTCATATTTGTTATTGTTTATATTGATAATACCTTTTGATGTGAATAAATGACCGTGCCGTGCGTTGCGGCTGGGCATTACGCAGTCAAATAAATCAACACCGCGTTCTACTGCATTCAGAATATTAAGCGGAGTGCCTACTCCCATAAGATACCTGATTTTATCCTTCGGCATAAATGGCTCTACATGCTCTATAACATCATACATAACCTCGGTGGGTTCCCCTACTGCCAAACCGCCTATCGCATAACCGTCAAGCCCTAAATCAGCAATTTCTTTCATATGCTCAATACGCAAATCGTTGTATGTACAACCCTGATTTATCCCGAAAAGCATTTGTTCCCTATTTATCGTAGTTTCGAGAGAATTTAGCCTTGCCATTTCTTTTTTGCAGCGTTCAAGCCACCTGGTAGTTCTTTTACAAGACTCTTTTGCATACGAATACTCAGCCGGATTTTCAACGCACTCATCAAAAGCCATTGCGATGGTAGAGCCTAAATTGGATTGTATCCTCATACTCTCTTCCGGCCCCATAAAAATACGCCTGCCGTCAACATGACTTTGAAATGTAACGCCTTCCTCAGTAATGCTTCGAAGCGAAGCCAAAGAAAACACCTGAAAGCCGCCGCTATCGGTAAGAATAGGCCCGTCCCAAGTAGTAAGCCTATGTAGTCCACCGCATTTTTTTACTGTTTCGTCACCCGGGCGGATATGTAAATGGTATGTGTTAGAAAGCATTATCTGACATCCTACATTCTTTAAATCCGCCGCAGATACACCGCCTTTAATCGCGCCCGCAGTTGCAACATTCATAAAAGCAGGCGTTTGTACAATACCTCTGTTTGTGTGCAGTTCTCCCCTGCGTGCATTATTTTCGGTTTTTAATAAACTATACATAACTAATCTCCGTTTATAAGCATGCAATCCCCAAAGCTGAAAAATCGGTATTTTTCGGCAACGGCAATTTTATATGCGTTCATAGTATTTTCATATCCGGCAAATGCGGAAACGAGCATAATTAGCGTGCTTTCGGGCAAATGAAAGTTAGTGATCAACGCATCCATACACTTGAATTTATAACCGGGATATATAAAAATACCCGTATCATCCGAACACTCGCATATTTTACCATATTTTTGCATAACACTTTCAACAGTACGGCAACTCGTAGTACCCACGCAAATCACCCTGCCGCCGTTATTCTTGGTTTTATTTATTATCTCAGCAGACTGTGCAGAAACCGAATAATGTTCTGTATGCATTTTATGCTCGGTGATATCATCAACCTTAACAGGTCTGAATGTACCAAGTCCGACATGTAAAGTTACATAAGCGATTTTTACACCCATATTTTTAATTTTTTCAAGCATTTCCGGTGTGAAATGCAAACCTGCGGTAGGAGCCGCCGCAGATCCGAGCTCTTTTGAATAAACAGTTTGATATCTTTCTTTGTCAGCCAGCTTTTCTTTAATATACGGCGGCAAAGGCATTTGCCCTACCTCATCGAGAATTGAAAAAAACTCACCGTCGCAGATAAATTCTATTACTCGATTACCGTCCGGCAAAACTTCTTTCACAACAGCCGATAGCTTATCTGAAAACTTAAACACGCGACCTGTTTTTGCCTTTTTGCCGGGACCTGCTAACGTTTCCCAGGTGAGCATATTTTGCTGTTTAAGCAGTAAAAACTCGACTACCGCGCCGGTATCGGTTGCAGTGCCGTAAATACGAGCCGGCAAAACCCTTGTATCATTTAGAACCAAACAATCACCCGGTTTAAGGTACTCTGTAAGATCATAAAAATGCCTGTGTTCAACCTCGCCGGTATTTTTTGATAAAACCATCATTCTTGAGCTATCTCTCGGATAGACCGGCGTTTGTGCTATAAGCTCTTCCGGTAAATCATAATAAAAATCACTTTTTTTCATATTCAAATCTGCATTTCCCTCATATATGTAATATATTGCCGTAAAACGACATAAAATTGTTTGACAAAGCTTTCCTGCAATGATATTATTTATAAGGGTATTATATTGCAAATTGTGATTGATATCAACAATATTTTTATTTTTCTGGAGGCTTTTGTATGAAAACTTATAATGTCGGAATAATCGGCGCTACCGGTATGGTAGGTCAGCGCTTTGCGCTTTTACTTTCCGACCATCCATGGTTTAAGATAACCGCACTCGCCGCAAGCGGCAGAAGTGCCGGTAAAACTTATCTTGAGGCAGTAAAACCCCGTTGGGCTATGAAGGATCCCATCCCTGATAATTTAAAGGATTTAAAGGTGTTTGATGCAACCGCGGATATTGATAAAATCTGCTCGCTTGTAGATTTTGTATTCTGCGCCGTTGATATGAAAAAGCCGGATATTTTAGCACTTGAAGAGGCTTATGCTAAACACGAGTGTCCGGTAGTTTCAAATAACAGTGCGAATAGATTTACCCCCGATGTACCAATGGTAATTCCTGAGCTTAATCCTGAGCATATTGATATAATTCCGGCACAGAGAAAGCGCCTTGGCACTAAGCGCGGCTTTATTGCCGTTAAATCAAATTGCTCGCTTCAAAGTTATGTTCCCGCACTTTTCCCGCTTGATAGCAAATTCGGCGTTGATAAATGCTTAGTTTGCACATATCAGGCAATTTCAGGCGCAGGAAAAACCTTTGAACGCTGGCCGGAAATACTTGATAATGTAATTCCTTATATAGGCGGAGAGGAAGAAAAAAGCGAGCGCGAACCGCTTAAAATATGGGGGAAAATTGAAGGCGACCATATAGCCCTTGCAGATGAGCCTAAATTCACTGCTCAGTGCCTTAGAGTTCCCGTATCTGACGGACATATGGCGGCTGTTTTTGTTTCATTTAAGAGCAAGCCCTCAAAAGAGCAGATTTTGGAGGTTTGGAAGAATTTCTCCGGCGTTCCGCAGGAGCTTAACCTCCCCCACGCGCCAAAACAGTTTCTTAATTATTTCGAGCAGGACGATATGCCGCAAACCAAGCTTAACCGCAATCTCGAAGGCGGAATGGCTGTAAGTATAGGTCGACTGCGTGAAGACAGTCAATATGACTATAAATTCGTTTGTCTATCACACAATACTCTGCGCGGTGCCGCCGGCGGCGGTGTGCTGTTAGCCGAGCTATTATGTGCTAAAGGATATATGGACTAAATCTTATTTTGAGGTGTTTTTATGAAAAAGCGAATTTTTACCGGTGTGGGTACTGCTCTAATAACCCCGATGAATGAAGATTACAGTGTAAATTTCAATCGTTTAAAAACGCTTGTTGAAGAACAGATAGCCGGCGGTGTTGATGCGCTTGTTATTTGCGGCACTACCGGTGAAAAGTCAACGCTCAGATACGATGAGCATCTTCGCGTTATTGAAGTTGCGGCGAATGCCGCATGCGGCAGAGTGCCGATTATTGCAGGCACAGGCAGTAATGATACAGTGTATTCTGTTGAACTCTGTAATGATGCGCGCGATGTTGGCACCGATGCTTTTTTGATGGTTACGCCATATTATAACAAAACATCTCAAGCAGGGCTTATAGCACACTATAATTACATAGCCGATCGTGTTGACAGACCTATTATTCTTTATAATGTACCATCGCGCACAGGCGTTGCTATTAAGCCGGAAACCTATAGAGAGCTAGCAAAGCACCCGAATATTGTCGCCACCAAAGAGGCAAACGGCGATTTATCTTCTGTTGCCCAAACAAAATATCTGTGCGGTGATGATTTAGATATATACTCCGGCAACGATGACCAGACAGTTCCGATTATGTCGCTCGGTGGCATAGGTGTTATATCGGTTTTATCAAATATAGCTCCAAAGGCAATGCATACTATTTGCGAAGATTACTTAAACGGTAATACCGAAAAAGCGGCAAAGGCGCAACTTAAATATACCGGTCTTATGAATGCGCTCTTCAGCGATGTAAATCCTATACCTATAAAAGAAGCTATGAATGTTTTAGGGCTTAATGCAGGCCCTTGCAGATTACCTCTTTATAAAATGAACGAGGGTGCGATAAATAATTTAAAATCAAAGCTCATAGAGTGTGGATTTGATGTAAAATAAACTGTCGGATGTGAAAAAAGATGATTAAAGTTTTGCTTTCCGGATGTTGCGGAAAAATGGGTAACGCTATTATTAATCTGGCAAAGGAATGTGATGATATCAATATCATCGCCGGTGTGGATGCGTTTGCACATCCACTTCAATTTCCCGTTTTCAAAAGTTTCAATGAAGTAAATACTAACCAGGATGTGATAATTGACTTTTCAAATGTAGCAGTGCTTGACGATCTGCTCGATTTTGCTCTTTCAAAAAAGACACCTGTTTTAATTGCAACCACCGGATTTGACGAAAAACAAATTGATAAGATTAAAAACGCATCAAAAGATATTCCAGTGTTCTTTACTGCAAATATGTCACTTGGAATAAATGTGTTATGCGGTATTGCAAAGCGCGTTGCCGGCATTTTAGGCAGTGATTTTGATATTGAAATAGTGGAAAAGCATCATAACCGCAAGGTTGATGCTCCCTCAGGCACCGCTATTATGCTTGCAAATGCTATTAATTCGGTTTTTGAAGACACTTATAATCTCGAGTACGACCGCCATTCAAAACGCCGTATGAGACCGAAAAATGAAATCGGTATTCATTCTGTAAGGGGCGGCACCATTGTAGGCGAACATGAGGTTATATTTGCAGGCCATGAGGAGGTTATTACTCTATCACACAGCGCACAGTCAAAGGGTGTATTTGCCTCGGGAGCTATCGCGGCGGCAAGATTTCTCGCAAATTCAAAACCGGGACTTTATGATATGAACGATATAATAGGAAAAGCATAATGCGCGGTTTTTACACCGCAACTACATAAAATATGATTTTTTAACTTATTGATGCGTGGTTTTCACCGCACAAATAAGGAAATTAAGGTTGGCTTACACTCGATAAGCCTTTATTGACAAACTAAAGCGGTGGGCATATCCCACTGCTTAAATTTTGCGGGCTAAAAGTTTTATGTAAACTTAATATAAATCATATAAATCCACAAGCAACGATGAATACTGCATTTATAAACCACATAAAACAGCGGCGTTGTTTCTCGTCAACTTATAACGCATCATAAGTTGACGAGAGGCAAAATACCTCTGGCGTGTGATGTCTGCTATCTGAAATCAGACTACAGACCGCAGATATCAGATTACAGACGATATACCAACTAATCTTTACTTGTAACGATTTTATATACCCCGTGCCGTAAGGCACACCTACCGTCTAATGTCCAGCATCTAAAGCCTAATGTCTAACAGGTACACTGCTTTTGCATATTTGAGCGGCTAAAAGTTCGTTATAAAATTAACTATTCTAAACCGTTGACTGTACGATTTTAATGTGTTAAACTAATATAAATGTGTATACTCGGGAGGAATGTATTTTGGGAAAGGTTGATAAAACCGTTATAAAAGAAACAAGATATATTGCCGTGTTCTCCCTTATACTCAGTTTACTTATGCAGGCTGTATTCTTAATAATACTTCGCCGGTTTGATTATACGGTATTGCTCGGCAATATTTTGGGGCTGATTATCGGCGTGGGTAATTTTTTCTTTATGGGAATAGGAGTTCAAAAAGCCGTGGAAAAGCATCCGGATGATGCGAAAAAAGTTCTGCGTTTTTCTCAAACGGCAAGGTTTTTTGCCATGTTTCTTCTTGCTATGGCAGGCGTACTGCTGAGCTTTTTTAATACTGCATCGGTAATTATACCGATTTTCTTTCCGAGAATAGCCATAGCGGCAAAGCAAATCAAAAAATAATCTTGTAAAAAAACCACCGGGGAGGTGAGTTAAACTGGAAAACAAAAAATCTTTTTTGGCTTTAGACATTCTTTATTTATGCCTTTGCTTTTGCGGTCTTATATTTGCCATTGTACTTAAGGTTCTGTTTACGCCGCAATCAAGCGATATAGATATATCCGGCGCGCTCGTGTTTTTCACAATAAAGCTCCCCTTCTCCGATTTACCGGTAAGTGAAACACAGATAAATTCATTGGTGGTCATCTGGTCGATTTTCTGGCTTTGCAGGTATTTAACTCACGGTATTTCGGTTCACGCAAAACTGAAACGGCAAATAGTTGCGGAGTGGATAGTCGAGAAAACACAAAATTTAGTAAAAAGCAATATGGGCGATTATTTCAAATCTTTTGCCCCGTTTATTGCTGCTATTATGGGACTTTCGGCTTTTTCAAGCCTTTTAACGCTTATAGGTCTTTATCCGCCCACATCTGATATAAACACTACCGGCGGTTGGGCAATACTCGTGTTTTTCCTTATAACATATTATAAATTCAAGTGCGGACCGATTCATTACCTTAAATCCTTCGGCGATCCGGTACCGTTTTTGGCTCCTCTTAATGTTATAAGCGAATTCGCAACCCCCGTTTCAATGGCGTTCCGTCATTACGGAAATGTGCTTTCCGGTTCGGTAATATCAGTATTAGTAGCGGTAGCGCTGCGCGGACTTTCAGGTTTGATATTCGGGAAATTGCCCGGATTTTTAGGTGATTTTCCGTTTTTGCAAATCGGTATTCCTGCCATACTCTCTGTATATTTTGATATATTCAGCGGTCTTTTGCAGGCGTTCATATTTGCAATGCTTACTATGCTATATGTAGCAGGCGGTTTTCCGGCTGAGGACTATGCCGCAAGAAAGGCAAAAAGAGCCGCAAGAAAAAGCGCGGCAAAACATAACAGTTAGTTAAAAATCCAATAATATAAACGGAGGAATTAAAATGTTAGAACTTGCTATTGGTATTATTTTAGGTGGTTGCGCGCTTGGCGCCGGCGCCGCAATGATAGCCGGTATCGGACCCGGTATCGGTGAAGGTAACGCGGTAGCCAAAGCCTGCGAGGCGATAGGTCGCCAGCCCGAATGCAAAGGCGATGTTACCACTACAATGCTTATGGGTTGCGCTGTTGCGGAAACTACCGGTCTTTATGCTCTGGTAATCGCAATACTTCTTATTTTTGTTGCCCCCGGCAGATTTGTAGATATTTTGCTAAACGCAATTAAGTAAGGAAAGAAAAAATGCAGCATTTAGATGTCATATCAATAAATGTGTGGCAAATTATTATAGCTCTTATAAATCTTACTATCCTTTTTTTACTGCTCAAAAAGTTTTTATATAAGCCTGTTGAGAAAGTGCTTAAGAAACGGCAGGATGAGTTAGACGCGCAGTATAAAAAGGCGGATGAGGTAAACCGTCAGGCTGATACTCTTAAATCGGAGTACGAAACCAAACTAAACGGCGCAAAGCTCAAAGCCGACGATATAATAAGAGATGCCACAGCTACCGCTTCATCGCGGTCAGAAAGAATTATTGAGGGTGCCCACGAACAGGCGGACGCCATAGTTAAACGCGCAAAGACGAATGCCGAGCTTGAAAAGGCCCGCGCTCAAAAGGATATTAAAAATGAGATCGTTGATATATCATCACAGCTTGCTGAAAAACTGATTTCACGAGAGATAAATGCAGATGACCATAAAAGGATAATTGATTCTTTTATTGATAAGATAGGTGAGGATGATGATATCAACGAGTAACGACTTTGCCGCATCGCTTTTTATGCTTGCAATGGAAGAAAACAAGCTCGATGAGTTTAAAAAAGACCTTTCGGTAGTAAAAACAGCATTTGATGAAAACCCCGATTATATTTTGCTGTTAAGCTCGCCAGGCATACCTAAACACGAGCGTATTGCCGCCATTGACAAGGCGTTTGGCGAAAGTGTAAACATATACATTCTGAACTTTTTAAAGGTGCTTTGCGAACACGGAAAGATATCAAAAGTTGATGAATGTATTAAGATATTCGGCGATTTAAGAAAGCAGGCGGAAAACAAGGTTACCGCTATAGTTATAAGCGCCGCGCCGCTTGAAGACTATCAGATTGAACGGCTGAAAGCGAAGCTGTCAAAAAAACTCGGCTGTCTTGTTAAAATCAAAACCGAAACAGACCCTTCTATGCTCGGCGGCATAAAAATCGAGTTTGATGACAAGGTTATTGACGGCAGCATCAGAAAACAACTCCATGATATTAAGGAAGTGATTACCGGATGAGCAGCACAACTGAAAGTATCAGCTACATCATAAAAGAACAAATAAAAAACTACAGTTCTCATATAGAAATGAAAGAAACCGGCAGAGTTATACTGGTTGGTGACGGTATCGCCAGGGTTTACGGCGTGAGAGACTGTATGGCAAACGAGCTTCTGGAGTTTGACGACGGCAGCGTAGGTCTTGCCCAAAATCTTGAGGAAGATACCGTATCCGTTGCCATTCTTTCCGATAAAAACAATATAAAGGAAGGCACTGCTGTTAAGCGTACCGGCACGGTTTTGTCCGTACCGGTAGGCGAGAATTTTTTAGGCAGAGTAGTAGATGCTCTCGGAAATCCTATTGACGGTAAAGGCCCTATCGAAGCTACAGAATATATGCCGATAGAAGCCGAGGCTCCTGGAATTATAGAGCGTGAAGGGGTATCAGTCCCCCTACAAACCGGAATAAAAGCTATTGACAGTATGATCCCGATAGGCCGCGGACAGCGCGAGCTGCTTATAGGAGACAGGCAGACCGGAAAAACCGAGATTGCGATAGATACTATAATAAATCAGAAAAACACCGATGTTTTATGTATCTATGTTGCCATAGGTCAAAAAAGCACCTCAGTGGTAGGACTTGTAAACGAACTAACTAAGGCAGGCGCTATGGATTATACAATTGTGGTATCTGCTTCCGCTTCGGAAACCGCACCGCTTCAGTATATAGCTCCATATTCCGGATGCGCTATGGCGGAATATTTCAGAAAGCAAGGCAAGGATGTCCTTATAATTTATGATGACCTGTCAAAGCATGCTGTCGCGTACAGAGCTCTTTCTCTTCTTATTCGCAGACCACCCGGAAGAGAAGCATATCCCGGTGATGTTTTCTACCTGCACTCTCGCCTTCTTGAGCGTGCTGCGTGCGTATCAAAAGAATATGGTGGCGGTTCAATAACCGCACTTCCGATTATTGAGACTCAAGCCGGTGATGTTTCAGCATATATCCCCACCAATGTTATTTCCATTACGGACGGTCAGATTTTCCTTGAAACAGAGCTTTTTCACGCAGGTGTTATGCCGGCAATTAACCCCGGTATATCAGTATCGCGTGTAGGCGGCTCCGCACAGCTGAAGCCTATGAAAAAGGTGTCCGGCGAATTAAAGCTTATATACTCTCAATACCGTGAGTTACAATCCTTTGCCCAGTTCGGCAGTGATTTAGACGCCGATACGAAAGCCAGATTAGCTCTCGGAGAGCGCATTGTTGAAGTGCTTAAGCAAAAACGCAACAGTCCTGTAAGAGTTGGATGTCAGGTGGCAATTATTTATGCCGTAACTAACGGATATCTCGATTCTACACCCGTTGATAAAATAAAGGACTATGAGGCTGACCTTTATGAAAAGCTTGAAAACAAAGCGCAAGATTTACTCTTAAGCCTTGAGAGCGGTAATTTTGGAGAAAAAGAGATAAATTCTCTTAAAGCAATTCTTGATGAAATGGGTGAATAAGCGGTATGTCATTCGATACCAAAGCCCTTAAAGGCAGAATTAAAAGCGTTAATTCAACCCTTCACTTAACAGATGCTATGGGGCTTGTCGCCTCTTCAAAAATCAAAAAAGCCAATATAAACATGGCGGCGGCAGGTGAATACCGCGGTTCAATTGAAAATGTTATTTCTCTTTTATCAGGTTCAAGGGAATGTGAAAAAAGCCCGTTTCTAAAAGAACCCGAGGGTGACAGATTTCGTATACTTGCAATAGCAGGTGACCGAGGTCTTGCAGGAGGATATAACGCAAATATTTTCCGGTTTTTAAGGCAGTTCGACCCGTCTGTTATTTTACCAATAGGAAAACGCGCTTGCGATAGATTCGGTAACGGATTTCTTTCGAGCGAAAAGTTTTCTTTGGGCGATGCCTCTGCCCTTTCAAAGCAGTTATGTGAGCAATTTTTAAACGGCGAATTTGACAGGTTAGGCATAGTTTATACACGCTATGTTTCCATAATGACGCAAACGCCGACCATTAAATGGATACTGCCGATAGCTAAAACAAAAAGCAGTAATGTAAGTACGGTTTTTGAGCCTGATGAAGCTACTGTTCTCCGATTTGCAATACCGGAATATGTTGCGGGCGTTATTATGAACTGTGTGCGTGAAAGCTTTGCAAGCGAGGTTGCGGCAAGGCGTATGGCAATGGATAACGCCGGCAAAAACGCACGGCAGATTATTTCAGATTTGCAAATTAAATATAATCGCGCTCGTCAAGGCGCTATAACACAAGAGATTACCGAAATAGTGGCAGGAAGCGGCGAATAGACTTCTTGTCGGATTAGGAGTGATTAATTTTGGAAAACAATGTTACCGGCAGGGTATCGCAGGTAATGGGGCCTGTTGTCGATGTTAAGTTTGACGAAGGTTGCCTTCCGGAAATATATAATGCACTGACCATTCCCGTAGGAGATAGAACTCTGACAGTAGAAGTGGCTCAGCATATAGGCGACAATGTAGCTCGATGTATAGCAATGTCATCGACAGACGGATTAAAGCGCGGCACCCCCGTAACCGATACCGGTGCGGCAATCAGCGTACCGGTAGGCGAAAAAACGCTTGGCAGAATATTCAATGTGTTAGGTGACGCAGTTGACAATATGCCGGCTCCTAAGAATGTAGAACGATGGAATATCCACCGCCCGGCTCCTCAATATGATGAACTTTCAACCTCTACCGAAATACTTGAGACCGGTATTAAGGTAATAGATCTTATCTGCCCTTATTCGAAGGGTGGTAAAATAGGTCTTTTCGGTGGTGCCGGCGTAGGCAAAACCGTGCTGATTATGGAGCTTATTAACAACATTGCCAAAGAGCATGGCGGTCTTTCTGTGTTTACGGGCGTTGGCGAGCGTACAAGAGAGGGCAACGACTTATACAATGAGATGAAACAATCAGGTGTTCTTTCTAATACCGCACTTGTTTACGGTCAGATGAATGAACCGCCCGGAGCTCGTATGCGAGTGGCTCTTTCGGGTCTTACAATGGCTGAATACTTCAGAGATGAAAAAAAACAGGATGTTCTTTTATTCATAGATAATATTTTCAGATTTACTCAGGCAGGAAGCGAAGTATCTGCGCTTCTTGGCCGTATGCCTTCAGCCGTCGGCTATCAACCTACTCTTGCTACTGAAATGGGTGCATTGCAAGAGCGTATTACATCAACAAAAAAAGGCTCTATAACATCTGTCCAAGCGGTTTATGTTCCGGCTGATGACCTTACTGACCCGGCGCCCGCTACAACATTTGCCCATTTGGATGCAACAACGGTTTTATCAAGAAGTATAGCATCTCAAGGTATTTATCCTGCCGTTGACCCGCTTGAGTCTACAAGCCGTATACTATCCGCAGAAATACTTGGCGATGATCACTATTTTGCAGCTCGTGAAGTCCAGCGCATTTTACAGCGTTATCAAGAACTTATGGATATAATCGCTATTATGGGTATGGATGAGCTTTCAGATGAGGATAAATTGCTTGTCGGCCGAGCTCGTAAAATACAGCGCTTTTTATCTCAACCGTTCCATGTTTCAGAAAAGTTTACCGGAATTACCGGCACCTATGTTCCGCTTAGTGAGACAATACGAGGATTTAAAGAAATAATTGATGGTAAACACGATGATTTGCCGGAATCGGCTTTCCTGTATGTCGGCACTATTGATGAAGCGGTCGAAAAAGCAAAGGGTGCGATAAAATGAAAAACTATCATTTGATAATATCTACCCCCGAGGGCAATAAGTTTGACGGTGATGCCGCTATGCTGACGGTAAGAGGCAGCGAGGGAGACCTTGCAATACTTGCAGGGCACATACCGTTCATAACCGCCGTAAAGCCATGTGAAGGAAGCATCGTTTTTTCTGATAATACAGAAAAATCCATAAAAATAGGCGGCGGTATACTTACGGTAAACAGCAATGTTACTACCCTGCTTACAAGCGATTTTGAATTTAAAGATTGATTATATAAAAAGGCTCTTATAAGCTTTAAAAGCGTATAAGAGCCTTTTTTGTATCTATTTAGAGTGTCATATAACAAGTAATGCTATAACCCTTACAATAAGCGCAATAACCCAAGCTATAACGCACTGACCTAAAACAGTAACAGCCGCAAATCCACGACCTATCTCTCTTCTGATAGATGCAACCGCCGCAACACACGGAGTATACAACAAACAGAATGCAAGTAAAGACAGCGCAGAGGAAACTCCTATAAAAGAAGTTATTTCAGCTGTACTTCCAAACAATACTGATATTGTTGAAACCACGCTTTCTTTTGCCATAAATCCGGCTATAAGCGAGGTTGAAACGCGCCAGTCACCAAATCCAAGCGGCTTAAATACAGGTGCTATAATGCCGGCAATAGCCGCTAATATACTATCTTTAGAATCACTTACAAGATTAAATCTGAAGTCAAAACTTCTAAGGAACCATATAACCATAGAAGCTATAAAAATCACGGTAAATGCGCGGGATAAAAAGTCCTTTGCCTTGTCCCAGAGCAGTCTGCCTACATTTTTAAGCCCCGGCATCCTGTAATTAGGCAGTTCCATTACAAACGGTACCGCCTCACCCTTAAAGAGTGTTCCCTTTAATATAAACGCCATTAATATAGCCGTGATTATTCCGAGAAGATACAGTCCTATCATCACAAGTCCGCCGTACTTCGGGAAAAATGCCGCCGTAAAGAATGCATATATGGGAAGCTTCGCCGTACAACTCATAAAAGGGGTCAAAATGACTGTCATCTTACGGTCACGCGCGGACGGTAGCGTTCTGCTCGCCATAACTGCAGGTACCGTACAGCCAAAGCCAATTAACATCGGCACGATACTTCTGCCTGAAAGCCCGACTCTGCGAAGCAGCTTATCCATAACAAAGGCAATTCGCGCCATATATCCGCTATCTTCAAGGAGCGACAGAAATAAAAACAAAGTAACAATTATTGGTATAAAGGTTAGTACACTGCCTACTCCTTTAAAAACGCCGTCAATTATCATCGATTTAATTACTGAATTAACATGGGTATTAAAAAGTAGCTTTTCAACAAGCGAAGTAACATAGTCTATCCCTCGTTCTAAAAGCGACTGCAAGGAGCTTCCTATAACATCAAATGTAAGCCAGAATACAACCGCCATAATTACTATAAAACTCGGTATGGCAGTATATTTGCCGGTAAGTATTTTATCAATTTTCCGACTTCTTAATTGCTCACGGCTCTCTTTTGGTTTAACAACACACGCGTTGCAAAGTCTGCTTATAAACGAAAACCGCATATCCGCAATACTCGCCGCGCGGTCAAGTCCGCGTTCTTTTTCCATTTGTATTATTATATGTTCTATAAGTTCAAGCTCATTTTGGGATAAATTTAATTTTTCTGATATCAATTCATCACCCTCAATAAGCTTACAAGCCGCAAATCTCACCGGTATTTTTGCTTTTTGACAGTGGTCCTCAATAAGATGCATAATTCCGTGTATAGCTCTATGTACTGCGCCTCCGGCAGTATTTTTATCGCAAAAATCGGTGCGTCCGGGCTTTTCGTTGTATTTTGCTATATGAACAGCGTGGCGAACAAGCTCATCAACGCCTTCATTTTTTGCCGCCGATATGGGTACTACAGGTATGCCGAGCATATCCTCCATTTCGTTTATCAGAACCGTACCGCCGTTTCCTCGCATTTCGTCCATCATATTAAGCGCCAGCACCATCGGTGTATCAAGTTCCATAAGCTGCATTGTAAGATAAAGATTACGCTCAATATTTGTGGCGTCAACAATATTGATGATACAAGTAGGCTTTTCATCAATTATAAACTGCCTGGAAACAATTTCTTCACTACTGTAAGGCGATAATGAATATATGCCGGGCAAATCGGTAACTAATGTATTTGACTTCCCCTTTATAGCTCCGCTTTTTCTGTCGACCGTAACTCCCGGAAAATTACCGACATGGCGGTTAGCACCCGTAAGCTGATTAAAAAGTGTTGTTTTACCGCAGTTCTGATTTCCGGCAAGGGCAAATGTAAGAGTTTGATTTTTAGGTAGCACCGTACCGGACTTTGTATGATATTTACCGTTTTCACCAAGCCCCGGATGTTCCTTTTTAGGTTTATGTGATATTCCCGATTTGTTAGAATCGTTTGATACATCAGACTTGTCTATTTCTATATTCTTTGCATCATCTATCCTGAGTGTCAACTCATAACCATGAATTTGCAGCTCCATAGGATCTCCCATCGGAGCCAGTTTTATAAGCGTAGTCACAGCACCGGGTATTACACCCATATCGAGAAAATGCTGACGAAGCGTACCCTCTCCCGATACGCTTTTAATAATCGCACTTTCTCCGGGTTTCAATTCATTAAGTGTCATAAATCTTCTCCCAAAAAAAGCCCGAAGGTAAAACCTTCGGGCGAATTAACTGATTATCAGTCGTTATTAAAGAACTTCATTACCTCGCCGTAAGACTCATCATCATCTTCAGAACTTGAACTGATAAGTGAGGCTAAATCGGCTCCGTCTTTCTTCTTTTCCTCGCCAAGACCGGTAGCAACAACGGTTACACGGATTGTATCCTCAAGGCTATCATCAAGCTGAGCACCCCAGATAATAGTTGCATCCGGATGAACCTTATCAGCGATAATCGAAGATGCAAGCTCAACCTCTTCAAGACCGATATCATCAGAACCGGTAATGCTGATAATAACGCCGCGGGCATTATCCATAGAGGTTTCGATAAGCTGGCTTGTAATAGCCGCATTTGCAGCCTGTTCTGCCTTATCTCTGCCTGTAGCAACACCAACGCCCATATGAGCATAACCGGCATCAGCCATAATTGATTTAACATCGGCAAAGTCAAGGTTAACAAGTGCTGTAACATTGATAAGCTCAGATATGCTCTGAACACCCTGACGAAGAACATCATCAGCAATATTGAAAGCGTTTTTAAATGTTATCTTCTGCTCGGAAACAAATTTAAGTCTCTCATTGGGAATAACTACAAGACTGTCAACATGCTCGCTGAGTTCGGCAATACCTGCCTCAGCCTGCGACATACGCCTTTTACCCTCAAATGCAAACGGCTTTGTTACGATACCAACAGTAAGCACGCCAAGCTCTTTAGCAATAGATGCTACAACCGGAGCGGCACCCGTACCTGTACCGCCGCCCATACCTGCGGTAATGAATATCATATCGGCACTGCGAATAGCAGCCGCAATTTCATCGCGAGACTCCTCAGCCGCGGCGCGACCGTTATCAGGATTTCCGCCGGCACCCATACCGTTAGACGACTTTTCGCCTATCTGGATTTTCTGGTCAGCTTTTGAAAGAAAAAGAGCTGCCTTATCTGTATTTATGGCGATAAACTCAACACCGCGAACACCTGCGCTAACCATACGGTTAATAGCATTTCCGCCGCCGCCGCCTACGCCGACAACTTTAATCTGAACAACATTTTCCATCTCTTCTGCAACTTCAAATGGCATTTATAATTCCTCCGTTTTATGTAAATTGATAAAAACACTAGTTATCTACCTATATATATATGATATTAACATACATTTTTTAAAATTTCAATAGTTTATTTCATATTTATCGTACAATTTATCAATTTTCTTCGATAAAAGTACCTTTACTGTCGGAATTTGACCACATATCAAGATTTATTTTGCCTTTTCTCCCACCGATTTCCGGTATCATTCCGGCAAGATGGTCAATCTTTTCCTTTAAATTTTCTTTGTTGCCGAGATTCACTTCAAATCTGCCCTCAACTCTCATAGTAATATAAATACTATTACTAATATCAATCAAATTTACAGCTATACCTTTTTCCTTAGGATATGATGTAAGAAAATCAAAAATTTCCTTTGCCTGGTCATTTTTAAATTTAATACTATTACCGATTTTAAGCTCCGTATCATCGCTTAAAACTTCTATCAGCCCTTCCGGCGGGCTATTATATTTATTAAGTACTTTTCCCTTTTCGCTTACTGCATAATAGCTTTTTCCGGATTTAAAAGCATAATACTCACTCGCATCGCTCACGCGGATAACTACCGAATCCGGGAATTTTCTCTTTATATCTACCGTTTCTATATAAGGCAATTTCTTTGTAATTCGATTTTTTACAGTTGAGTCCGAAAAGCCTAAAATCGGCGTTTTTCCGGTTATACCGCTGGCATTGACGATTTGACTTTCGGCATATAAAGAGCTTCCCTTTGCCGAAACGCCCTTAACAGGAAACAATTTGGTTTTTAAAAGAATTACAAAGGTTACTATTGCAATACAAATAATAAATACAGCAAGAATTTTAAGCCTTCGTCTTCTGATTTTTTTCCTTCGCTCGCGACGCGCTTTTTCAACATCGGTAAGTTGTTTTTTCATCTGTTTTCTTTCCTTTATACTTCTTTAATATCAGCACCCAGCAAACGCAAATTCTTTGCAATATCCTGATATCCTCTTTTAATGTGACAAATGTTTCCTATCCTGCTTTTGCCCTCGGCTTTCAGCGCCGCTATTATGAGGGCGGCTCCCCCGCGAAGGTCGGTGCAGTTACAATGAACGCCATATAATTTTTCCTTACCCTCTATGGCTGCTATTGTTTTATCGCAGCTTATATCCGCACCAAAGCGCGAAAGCTCATTTACAAATACATATCTGTTTTGAAAAATTTTTTCGCAAAATACAGATCTGCCCTCCGCCGTACAGAGTGCACTGATTATAAGTGGACCTGCATCGGTAGGAAATCCGGGATAAACTTCCGATTTAATAAAATCTATTGATTTTAGTCTTGACGGTGCATCAAATGCAATGGTTTTATCCTTGCAAACTATATTGCAACCCATTTTAATAAACGCGTTATTTACAGCCGTCATATATCGGTTTTCAATACCGTTCAATTTAATATTTCCGCCGGTAACAGCTGCCGCCGCCATATAGGTTGCCGCCTCTATTCTATCCGGTATTACGATATGTTCGGTACTTGAAAGTTTATTTACGCCATAAATGATAACCGTGCCGTTGCCCGAATCATATATATTTGCCCCTGCACCGTTTAAAAAGCTTATAAGATCGCCTATTTCCGGCTCTAAAGCCGCATTGTGAAGAGTAGTAACACCGCTTGCTAATGTTGCCGCCATAATTACATTTTCCGTTGCGCCTACGCTTGGAAAATCAAGAAAAATCTCTGTGCCCACAAGTCCGTTATCGGCACTGAAATTAAGCGTTCCGCCCTCTTCCTTAACACTGGCTCCCAGTTTTTTAAGTGCTTTTATATGTATATCAATAGGTCTCGGGCCCAACATACATCCGCCGGGTGTGCTGATGGTTGCTTTGCCACATCTGGCAAGTATTGAACCTAAAAACATAACTGAAGAGCGCATACTACGCATTAACTCATCTGGTATTGTAAATTTTGTCGGTTTTCTTGAAGTAATAGCAATATCCGAGCCGTTTCTTACATACTTAATACCTAAAAATCCGAGTATCTTCAGCGCCGCAGTAACATCTGATAAATCCGGACAATTATGTATAACATTTTTCCCGTTCATCAAAATCGAGGCGGAAATAATAGGTAAAACACTATTTTTAGCTCCGTGAATATCAATTGCACCTTGAAGTCGATTACCGCCGATAATTAAAAGATTCTGCATAAGGCGCCTCCCGCAAATACTACAGTCCATACTATGCGAAAGTCGCCTTTTTGTTATTTAATCTGAAGAGGGTCGAACCCCGTCACGCCAAATCGGACAAAATTTCCGCCTCTTGTGATTAAGCATTTGTATAAAGCTTCATTATAACTTCATAAATACGCTCATTTGCATCGGGTATTGCAATACTCAAAGCTTTTTTTGACATCTCGTTCAGCCTTGCTTTGTTTTCTATCAGTCCCTCTACAACTTCTATCAGTCGCTCAGGCGTTAAATCCTTTTCTTCTATTATTTCAGCAGCCCCTACGCACTTCAAAGTCATCGCATTGTGAAACTGATGATTTTCCGCAACATAAGGGGAAGGTATTAAAATCGCCGGTTTGCCGAGAGATGTAATTTCACTCAGAGTAATAGCACCTGCACGGGATATTACAAGATCCGCCGCAGACATACACTCATCCATATTCTTTATATATTCCCTGACATCAATGTCCTTCGAAAGTGTAATTCCGCTTTCTTTAAAATCATTCATCATTGTTTCATAACCGGCCTTGCCTGTACCGTGAATGTGATGAAATTTACCTGACCCGTTATGCCAACGAATTAAGCCCTCGACAGCTAAATTTATATATTTTGCACCGAGAGAGCCGCCAAACGATAACAAAAGCGGTCTGTTGTCTATTCCAAGCGATTTGCGGGATTCTTCCCTTGAAGCGCTTAAAAGCTCGCGTCTTACAGGATTACCTGTAATATACGGTTTCGATTTAAGTTTCATATATTTTTGTGCTTCAGGCATAGCAAGCATTACAGCATCCACTCTCGAGGCAAGCATTTTTGTAGTAACACCGGGGAATGCGTTTTGCTCGTGGATAGCTGTTTTAATACCGAGTTTTACCGCCTCTCTTAGCACCGGTCCGCTTACATAGCCGCCTGTTCCCACAACAACATCAGGCTGGAGCTCCTTTAATATCTTTCGAGCATTAATTGATGCATTTGCGGCAAGAGAAACCGCTCTTATATTACTCACTAAACTTTTAGGAGAAAGTGAACGCTTAAATCCCGAAACCTCAATTGTTCTGAAATTATACCCTTTTTCAGGCACAAGTTTTGCTTCAAGTTTATTTGCCGTTCCGATATAGCTTATATGTGCATCGGGATGTTTTTCTCTTATATATCCGGCAATTGCCAATGCGGGATTTATATGTCCGGCAGTGCCGCCGCCGGCAAACAAAATATGCATATTTTTCTCCCCTTTATCAGGTTTTTTCAATAGTTGCCGTCCGCGATACAGATAACACAATTCCCATCTCGGCAAGAAGAATAATAAGGGAAGTGCCACCGTAGCTGAAAAACGGAAGACTGATACCGGTATTAGGTATTGTATTAGTAACAACCCAGATATTAAGCATTGCCTGAAGTCCAACCTGGAAAGTAAGTCCGATGCTGAGCAAAGAGCCGAATTTATCCGGTGCTCTCATAGCAATAACAAAGCCTCGCCAGACAAGTAATGCAAAAAGAACAATAATTACGATAGCACCTATGAGTCCTAATTCCTCGCATACGATCGAAAAAATAAAGTCGTTATGGGGTTCAGGCACCCAAAGATATTTTTGCCTGGACTGTCCGATACCTCTGCCGAGAACTCCGCCGGAGCCTATTGCAAGTAGGGACTGAATGGTTTGAAATCCCTTTCCCTTTGGATCAAGCCATGGATCAAGCCAGTATTTTATACGATCAGAACCGTAGCTTATCATTTTAGTAGCTATTGCCAAAACAACTCCGCCGACACCGACAGCCGCGCCACCTATAATATAGCGCATTTTAAGACCGCCTATTATCATTATCACTATTCCGATAGCGAATATAAGTATCGTTGCAGACAAATGCGGCTCAAGCGCTACCATAGCACAGGTCACGCCCAAAATACCAATCAAAATAGTAACAAATTTCAAATTGCCCATTTGTTTATAATTTGCCGCAATAAGGCTTGAAAAAAGTAGAATAATTGCAAATTTTGCAACTTCTGAAGGCTGGAAATTAATAGGCCCTATTATCATCCAGCGCTTAACATCCATTCCCTTTACCATTGGAGGCAAAGCGAGTAAGACACCCAGCATAATAAAAGTTACAGCATAAATTATCCAGCTGAATTTTCTTAGAATATGATAATCTATCTTTGAAATTATCAGCATCAAAACAACGCCGACACCGCCTAAGGATGCCTGCTTTAAAATAAAGCGGTAGCTATTGTTATAATATTCATAAGAATACGCATAGCTGGCGGAAAAGAGCATGACAAGTCCTATAGTCAGCAGTATCATAACAAATGTAAGAAAAGATACATCAAGCTTCCCGCTTAAAAATATTCTGTTTTTTTTGCTGACTGAACCGCTTTTTGCCATTGTTCTATTATATCCTTCCCTAAATTTAATATCAGCGTCCTAAAAGGGTTAAAACTATTGCTGCTATGGATGCTACAAGTGTTATTAGTGAGAAAACAAAAACAACCTTTTCTTCACTCCATCCGCACATCTCAAAATGATGATGAATAGGAGCCATCTTAAATATGCGCTTTTTTGTTTTCTTGTAATATCCTACCTGAAGCATCACCGAAAACGCCTCGATAAGGTAAATAATTCCTATAAGAATAAGGATAATAGGTCTGCCTGTGCTAAAGCTTAAAGCTACCATCATACCGCCTAAAAACATAGACCCGGTATCACCCATAAATACCTTAGCAGGCTTACTGTTCCATATTACAAATCCGGCACACGCACCGGCAAGTGCCGCCGCGCTGGCGTTTCCATGCCCCATACCAAAAAATCCGCACACAAGCATAAACGCGCAAGCGCCAACCAAGGTAACGCTGGAAGCCAGACCGTCAAGTCCATCAGTAAGGTTTACTGCATTAGTAAAACCGTAAACGAACATCAACGCAATAGGCCAAAAAACGAGTCCGATACCGCTTGTAATATTTATATCGCCTATAAACGGAATATTAGTTGTTTTAACGCCGCAAAGAGCAAGTGTCATCAGGTATAATGCGGAGACCAAAAGCTGCAAAAAGGTTTTTTGTTTAGCGGTAAGTCCTAAATTCCTCTTTTTTACAACCTTTATATAATCGTCAAAAAACCCGATTGCTCCCATACCTAATGCCATTAATATGCCTGACAAAAACACCGATAAGTTAAACGACTCGCGAAGCTCCTTTGCAAAATCGCTTCCGCTTACAGCCGAATATCCGTATGCCGCCGCGAGCGACACAATGACACCGAATATTATCATAATTCCGCCCATTGTAGGAGTTCCTTTTTTGCCCTCGTGCCATTTAGGGCCGATTTCAAGTATAGTTTGCCCGAATTTCAACTTCTTTAAATACGGAATTACTATGTAGCCCGAAAGCATTGTAACTGCAAAAGCAACTACAGCGGCTATTAAAGCAGTTATATCCCTCATTTTATTCGCCTCCGATTTCTTTTAACGCCTCGTTTATTACTTCTCGTTCATCGAGATGAATTGTCTTATCGAGAAGTATCTGGTATGTCTCATGTCCTTTTCCGGCAAGAACTATTATATCACCGGGCAATGCCGTTTTTATAGCGAATTTTATCGCCTCTATACGGTTTACTATAACCTTTACGGGAGTATTATACCCCTTTGTACCTTCGAGGATATCCTCAATTATTTTTTCCGGGTTTTCACTTCTAGGATTATCGCTTGTAACTATTACATAATCGGCATTTCTCACAGCAATATTTCCCATTATCGGGCGTTTTGTACGGTCTCTGTCACCTCCGCAACCAAATAGAGCCACTAAGCGGTTTTTCTCACAGCGACTGAATGTGTGGAGTATATTTTTAAGCCCGTCTGGCGTATGTGCATAGTCGATTATAACAGTAAAATCTTTACCTGTCGGTACCGACTCTGCCCTGCCCTTAACACCGTGCATTTGGGACAGTGCTTTCTTTACTGTCTCTATATCTATTCCTGCTTCAAGCGCCGCGACAGCCGATAACATAGAGTTATAAACAGTAAATTCGCCGCCTGTCATAACTTTTATATGTTCAAGTTTGCCGCCCGAAAGCAATTCATACTCTACACTGTCCGGTTTGTATTTTACCGATCTTGCACTATATGTCGCATTATTGCCGCACGAACATGTCACAATTTCGCAATCAAGGCCTAACATCATCTGATTTGAGTAATCATCATCTATATTTATTACTGCTCGCTTACACATACTGAACAGTCTTTTTTTCGCCTCAAGGTAGTTTTCCATAGTTTTATGGTAATCGAGGTGGTCTTGCGTAAGATTTGTAAAAATTGCAACTTCAAACGGCAAATTACTTACTCTTAATTGGTCAAGCGCGTGAGAGGAAACCTCCATAACACAATAATCGCATTTTTCCTCTGCCATACGGCTGAAAAGTGAATTAAGCTCATATGCTTCCGGCGTAGTATTATGCGAAGAGATAACCGTTTCACCTATAAGATTTTGTATTGTACCTATAAGACCTACTTTATATCCCGCTGTTTCAAGAATAGTTTTAAGCATATACGTAACCGAAGTTTTTCCGTTAGTTCCGGTAACGCCTATAAGGCGCAATTTATTTGCAGGTCTGCCAAACCATTCAGCACACATATCGGCATAAGTTTTACGCGTGTTTTCAACAATTATCTGATTTTCAAGCCCTAAATCCCTTTGTGCTATTATAACTGATGCTCCGGACTTTACGGCATCACCGGCAAAATTATGCCCGTCAGCGCCGGTACCTTCAATACACACAAAGGCAAAATCCTTTTCCACCTTTTTTGAATTGCAGGTAACACCGAGGATTTCGAGTTTTGATAATCTCTCATCGGCGCAGGGTAACAGCTCAAATAAATACATTAAAATATACTCCTTTATCAGTCTGCAAGATCTACCGTAGCTTCATCTCGGAAATAGACAGTTACTATCTGCCCTATCGGTACGGTTTCACCGGGATTTACACTCTGTCTGTATGATTTTATAGCCGGTGATGCGACATTGCCCGAAAACTCAACATTAATACCGGCAGATGCCGCCGCAGAATTAACTTCGCTTGCAGTCATATTAATAAGATCCGGCACTATAGTATTCTGTGCCTCTGTATCTTCGGTATAAAGAATTACTGTACCACCTCTGAAAACCGCGTTTCCTGAAGTTGGATGCTGACGGATTACAGTTTCCCCGTTTCCTACAACTTTATATGACAATTTCATTGAGCTGAGTGCCTTTTTCGCCTCTATAAGCGGAATATTAGACACATCCGGAACAGAAACCGAAATGTTTTTAAGCTCTTCTTCGGTATATTGCGGTTCTATTCCCAAGTAGGGCAATATATCTGACATAACCCTTGAACCTACAGGCGCCGAAATAACACCGCCGTAATAACTGCCTCCGGTAGGCTCATCGAGCATTACATAAACAGCTATCTGAGGGTCATTTATCGGTACAATTCCTATATATGAACCGATATAAAATCCTCGGTTTCCTGTTTCAACTATCTTAACCATTTTCTGCGATGTACCGGTTTTACCACCCACTCTGTAACCTGCGACGATACCGTTTTTAGCACCGTTTTGAACAACATATTCAAGGAGTGTTCGCATAGTCTCAGATGTGCTTTTTGAGATTACCTGACGCTTATATCCGCCCGATTTTGCCTTGACCAATTTACCATCGCTATCAACAATTTTATCGACCAAATGCGGTTGTACTAAATATCCGCCGTTAACCGCCGCCGCCGCCATAGTTATCATCTGAACGGGGGTTACGTTAAAGGTCTGACCAAAAGAGGACGATGCAAGCTCGGTAGGCCCCATTTTATCCTCTTTATGATAAGTCGGAAGCGCCTCACCGGGGAGGTCTATCCCGGTCTTTTCGGTCATACCAAACGCCTTAAAGTACTTAGAAAAGATATTTGTGCCTATAAGCTGACCTATCTGTATAAAGGCAGGGTTGCAGGAATTGGATATTGCCTGTTGAAGCGACTGAGTTCCGTGCCCCCCTGCACGATGACAGTGGTAAGCGTTGCCCGCAACAACAAATGTATAGTTACAGGTAAAGGAATTGTTTGTTGTAATAAGTCCCTCTTCAAGTGCAGTCGAAGCCGTAAAAATCTTAAAAACCGAACCCGGCTCATAGGTATCTGATACCGCCTTGTTACGCCATTGGCGGTTAAGCAATTCTTTCCTTAAATTTACTTTTTCAGCCTCATCAGCAGCATCTACCTTAGCCTGATCTTCAATCGACAAAGTAAAGGGGCTGTTAGGATTAAAGTCACCGCTTATAGCCATACCGAGCATAGCGCCGGTATTTACATTCATAGCCATAACCGCACCGCGCTCAGCAATATGATTTTCCTCAACCGCGGCATCAAGATATTTTTCGCAGACATATTGAACATACGAATCAATTGTTGTAACTAAAGAATTGCCGCGTTTTGCCTCTTCTACCTTTTCATACGTAAAAGGCATATCTGTTCCCTTTGCATTTTTGGCGGCGACTACTCTGCCGGGAACGCCGGTAAGTTCATTATCATAATAACTTTCAAGACCGGCAAGACCTTGATCGTCGTCCCCTACAAACCCTAAAACACAAGAAGCAAGGGTATCATTCGGGTAATAACGTTTAGTAGCCTCATCAAGCCCTAAATATTTAGTCATTTCATAGTCTTTATTTGCGCTGATGAACTCTCTTATTCTATCCGCAATATCCTTTTCAACCTTTTTCTTTATAATCACATAATAAGAAGTCTGATTAACCTTTTCTTTGATATCTTCGCTATCCATTTGGAGAATTTCAGACAGACCGTTTGCTATTATTTCTCTGATTTTTCCGGCTTTCTCGGCATCCTTCAGCTTATTGATACTGTTTGGCATAACATAGACCGTCCATGCGGTAGCGCTGGTTGCCAAAAGATTCATATTTCTATCGTATATATTGCCTCTTGGTGCGGATACGAGGCTATCGTAAAGCTGTTGCTCGGAGGCCTTGCTTTGATACTCTTCACCCTTTATTATCATTATCCTTACAAGACTTGCGCCGGAAACTAAAGTGAGACAAAGAATAGCTATAACAAGTATAAACATACTTCTTTTAAGCATTTGTTTATCAGGTTTTAGTGACATTTCTTTGCCTCCTTTTATAGGCTGAAAACGAGAGCAAAGATTTTCTCTACTCCCGTATTCACATATATTATATTATTATACTTTTAGTCTTATACCTTAATCTGGGACTGAACCCTCTCCGGATTAATCTCCGTTACTGGTGAGTGTTTTACCGTCTTTAGTAACCGCAGTATTCTTCTCGTTTACCCTGATGTACTTAACCTGGTTCTTGTCCATTTTTTTCATACCAAGCTCGGTAGCTTCAAGTTCAATATTAGAAAAAGATATTTCACGTTCTAATTCAACAGATAGGCTTGTACTCTCGCTTTTTGCCGCATCAATTTCGCTTTTCACCTTATTAATTTCCGAGTTGACCTCGTTGATACGAAGACGCAGGAAGATATTGCCGCAAAGGGCTGCGAGTATCATAACGCTTGTAAGTACCGCAAAAGCACTGCCTGTCAAATGCCTTGCCGCCGCTTTTCTGCGCTTACGAATATTTGCCTCGGTTTTAGGAAGCTTTACTATATTATCATCGTTGCGTACTTTTGGCGCAACATTGGCTTTGGGCATAAACATTTCAAAATCATATGCAAGACTATCGTTGTAGTACTTAATATTATCCACTTTATAACTCTCCTCTTATTTTCCTGATGACCCTTAGCTTTGCGCTACGGCTCCTTTTATTTTCCTTTAATTCCTCTTCGCTCGGTAATATCGGTTTTCTTGATACCAGTTCACCTCTCGGCTTTTTACCGCACACACAAACCGGGAAATCCGGAGGACAGATACACCCAGTGCAAAACTCTTTAAACTTTTGCTTTACCGCCCTATCCTCAAGCGAATGGAATGTTATTATCGCCAACACTCCGCCAACATTCAGCATATCAAATGCTATATCCAAAACCTTATTCAGACTGTCAAGCTCTCCGTTCACTTCAATTCTCAGCGCTTGAAAGCACCTTCTTGAAGGGTTACCGTCCCTCCTGGCCGCCGCCGGCATACAGGAGTTTATCAAATCGGACAATTCAATTGTAGTAAGTATCGGTGCCGATTTTCTGACCGCTGCTATTTTTTTTGCTATTTTAACGGCAAATCGCTCTTCACCGTAATCTCTGAAAATTCGTATCAGCTCTTTCTCCGAATATGTATTTACAATATCAGCGGCGGTAATTCCGCTTTTCGACATTCTCATATCAAGAGGAGCATCCTGCCTGTAAGAAAACCCGCGGGAGGCATTATCAAGCTGATAGGAGGAAACGCCCAAATCAAGAAGCACGCCGTCTACCGAAAACACGCCATACTTCTCTAAAGCCTCCCGCATATTATCAAAATTACTTTCTATAACTGTAGCATTAAAACCTTTGAGTCTGTCTGTCGCGACTTCTACCGCTTCCGCATCACGATCAAAAGCAAAAAGTCTGCCTGAATTTAAACGCTCTGCAATCTTAACCGAATGACCGGCTCCGCCAACGGTACCGTCCACATATATACCGTCAGGTTTAATGTCTAACGCTTCTATCGTTTCGTTTAATAATACTGATGTATGTTTGAATTCCATATTAAAAGTCAAGCTCTTGCACTATCGCCGCAATTGCTTCAGGAGTATACTCGCGGTTTTCTTCGCCCCATACATCCTTGTTCCATATTTCAAGGTTTGTATCAACACCGATTATATGAGCCTCGGTTTCAAGTGAAGCATATTCTCTGAGCGCCGCAGGTATGAGTATTCTTCCCTGTGTATCAAATTCAACGCTGAATGCACCGTCATACAAAAAGCGCTTTACCACACTTGACCTGGCTGACGGTAACTGCCCTATCTTTTCAACCAGCCTGTCCCACTCTTTTGTAGGATAAACGCAAACGCAACGCTTTCCGTAAATACCTCGACAGATCATAAAGCTTTCGCCTAATTCATCGCGTAACTTTGAGGGTATGGCAAGTCTGCCCTTTTTATCAATACTGTGATCATATCCACCGTAAAGCATACCTGCCACCTCCTCTTCAAAAATTCAACACTTTAATACACTTTTATGGTAAACAGAGACACTTCTCCCCACTAATTTGTATTATATAGCCACTTTGCATAAAAATCAAGTATTTTTTTAATATTTTTGAAACTTTTTTCAAAAAAATAAAACCTTCGCTCTTTTAACGAAGATTTTACAGTTTAAAAAGCGTTTTCTGTTCTCGTTTTTGTATGCAACATCTCAAAATATTCAAACAGCCCTGAAAACGCCTTTAAACGCACAAAGCCCAAGACCGATATAGTCTTGGGCTTTGTTTTATGAAGTTTTATTTTAAATTACTTAAGTGCCTCTTCAACAGCAACCGCACAAGCAACAGTCATACCAACCATCGGGTTGTTACCTGCACCTATCAGTCCCATCATCTCAACGTGAGCCGGAACTGAAGATGAGCCTGCAAACTGAGCATCAGAGTGCATACGGCCCATAGTATCGGTCATACCGTAGCTTGAAGGACCTGCCGCCATATTATCCGGGTGAAGTGTACGGCCTGTGCCGCCACCGGAAGCAACTGAGAAATAGTTTACTCCGTTCTCAACACACCATTTTTTATATGTGCCCGCAACCGGATGCTGGAAGCGTGTGGGGTTAGTAGAGTTACCTGTAATAGAAACGCCTACCTTTTCGAGCTTCATAATAGCTACACCCTCCGGTACATTATCGGCACCGTAGCACTTAACATCTGCACGTGCGCCCTTTGAGAAAGGCTTTTCATATACAACCTTAACTTCCTCACTATAAGGGTCAAACTCGGTTTCAACATAGGTAAAGCCGTTAATTCTTGAAATAATATAAGCGGCATCCTTGCCAAGACCGTTAAGAATAACTCTGAGAGGCTGTTTACGAACCTTATTAGCGTTAAGCGCAATTTTTATAGCGCCCTCAGCCGCCGCAAATGACTCGTGACCTGCAAGGAAGCAGAAGCATTCTGTTTCCTCTGACAAAAGCATTTTGCCGAGGTTTCCGTGGCCAAGACCAACCTTGCGGTTTTCAGCAACGGAGCCCGGAATGCAGAATGACTGAAGACCGATACCGATATTAGCCGCAGCAGCTGCCGCAGACTTATCGCCGGTGCGCTCAGCTTCTTTAATAGCTATTGCAGAACCAACTGTATATGCCCATTTAGCATTTTCAAAGCATATCGGCTGGGTTTCACCTACGATTGTATAAGGATCAATGCCCTTACTATCGCATATTTCTTTGCATTCATCAATGGATGAAATGCCGTAATTCTTCAAAGCGGCGAGAATCTTGGCCTCGCGTCTCTCATAACCTTCAAACTGTGCCATAACTTCTCTCCTCCTTATTCTTTACGCGGGTCAATATACTTAACCGCGCCGTCTTCTTCACTAAATCTGCCGTAATGACCGATAGACTTCTCGTAAGCCTCATTAGGCTCCATACCCTTTTTTATGAAATCGGTCATTTTGCCAAGTGATACAAACTCATATCCGATAACCTCATTATTTTCATCAAGAGCCATTTTTGTGCAATAACCTTCGGTCATTTCAAGGTAACGAACACCTTTGAGCTTTGTGCCGTACATAGTACCAACCATTGAGCGAGCGCCTTTACCGAGGTCTTCCATACCGGCGCCGATAGAAAGTCCGTCCTCAGAAAAAGCAGACTGCGAACGGCCGTAAACAATCTGTAAGAAAAGCTCACGCATAGCAGTATTTATAGCATCGCAAACGAGGTCTGTATTAAGAGCTTCAAGAACTGTTTTGCCGGGAAGAATTTCCGCAGCCATAGCCGCCGAATGAGTCATACCCGAGCAACCGATAGTCTCTACAAGAGCCTCTTCAATAATACCCTCTTTAACATTAAGAGAGAGCTTGCAAGCGCCCTGTTGCGGTGCGCACCAGCCAACACCGTGTGTGTAAGCGGAAATATCTTTGATTTCCTTTGCCTGTACCCATTTTGCTTCCTCCGGTATCGGAGCAGGGCCGTGATGCGGTCCCTTAGTAATAGGGCACATATTCTCTACTTCTTTTGAAATGATCATATTTTTACTCCTTTTCAAAATTTAGTCTACTGACCATATATATTGATTATATCATTATAGATGATAAAAAACAATACTAAATTATTAAAATTTATGTATTTTGGGCAGCAAGATTTTTAAGCCAACTTCCCTTTTTAACATAAAAGTATCCGAGCAGGCATTTTAGTAGGTTTAACATCTGAGAAAACGCATAAAAAGGCAGTATGGGCAGTGATGTATAGCGGCTTATTATAAAAGCAAAAGGCAGGCTTACAACCCAAACGAATACTGAGTCAAAAAGTAATGTTATAAGGACCTTTCCGCCGGAACGGAGAATAAAATATGAAGCTTGGGCGAAGGCATCTATCGGCATAGCGGCGGCAGTTAAAATCATAAGCCATCGAGCGAGATATCTTATATGGTCACTCGTGTTATACATTTGAGGGATTACACCCGAAAGCGCCGCAAACACAAAGCTCACAAGCACCGCCATAAAAACCGAAAATACACGCATCTTAATAGCGGTGTCCATAGCTTTTTTACTATCTCCGGAGCCAAGTATTTGACCGACTATTATGCCTATAGAAACACCTACCGACATAAACACTACCGAAAACACATCAAAAAAGGTCATAGAAATATTATTTGCCGCAACAACATCAAGACCTCTTACGCTATAGCACTGATTTATAAGAGCAATACCTGTGCTCCAAAAGAATTCATTAAGCATAAGAGGCGTGCCTTTGCGAATAATGTTTTTAATTAGAAAAACAGGAATATAAAAGCTTTTAAAAGCACCTATAATAAACGGACTTTTTTTACCCTTATATGTGCCAATAACTACATAAAACAGTTCTATAAATCTCGAAATCACGGTTGCAATCGCGGCACCGTTTGCACCCAAAGCCGGAAAACCGAAATGCCCGAATATTAAAATGTAATTCAATACAAGATTTACAAAAACCGCCGCAACACCGGCATACATCGGCACCTTAGGTCTGCCGGTTTCTCTAAGAGTAGAACCGAAGCTCTGTGAGAGTGCATACGGTATCACACCGATAAAGATAATTCTTATGTAATCAAAAGCAATTTTCAAGCTGAGCCTTGCCGACTGAGCGCTCCCCTCGCCTTTTAAATAAAGTCCTAAAAGGAAGCCACCTTTTAAAAATACTGCCGCCGCAAACAAAAGCGAAATAATAATACAGATAAGAATTTTAAATCTGAATGTGTATCTGACACCCTTGCTGTCACCGCTGCCGAAGAATTGAGCAGTGAAAATACCCGCCCCCGATACCGCACCGTATATGCACAAATTAAAAACGAAAATCAGTTGGTTGGCTACCGCAACGCCGGTCATAGCCTCTGTTCCGACAGAGCCCACCATAAGATTATCGAGCATATTAACAAAATTTGTGATACCCGTTTGTATCATTATCGGCACCGCGAGCGACAGTGCCGTGCGATAAAATGCCTTATCACCAATAAATCTGCTTTTCATAAACACCCTCACTAAACACAATATGGCTATTTTAACACCTGAGCATTATTTTTTCAATACCAAAACTATGTTTACAAAATTGTCATAAAGTTGAAAAAGGGTTTTGATGTGGTATAATATGTAATAATCGGGAGGGAAAATTATGGACGAAGAATTAAAAAGTGTCAATACCATTTCTGATATAACACTCAAAGATTATAAAGTTAAACCACTTTTTAAGAAAAAAAGCTCTGATATAATTGTCGCCGTATGTTTGACAATTCTTTCAATTTTCGGGGTATCTGCGCTTTTCTGGGACGAGTTGAGTCTCGGATATGCAATAGTTTTTGATTTGGCTATTGTTTTAACATCAGTTTTTCTCATAAAAAAAGGCGAAAAGCCCGGCTTATCATTTATATTATCCGGGCTACTTTCGCTTATATGTTCCTGGTCTTTTTTCATCACATCAAACCCGGCAATAAAAGCAATTATGCTGTTTGCCACTGCGATAGCTGCTGTAATTTGGCTTTCTGCTGTTTCCGGAAAAGAATACAAACCGGGAGACTATAATTTAATCATTTATTTCTTCGCGGCGATTTACAGAACTTTCAATAACATTGCAAGCATATTTAAAAGCTTGTTTTCAAAAGATGAAAGCAGGTCAAAAACCACCTTTAATATTCTTATAGGTATAGCTTGTGCCATACCTGCAGTTTTGATCATTATACCTATTCTCTCACACGCTGATGACGCTTTCAGTTCACTGATAGGCTACTTATTTGATGATTATTTTACGCTCATTCAAAAGGTGATTTTAGGGCTTGGCGCATCGGTTCTTGTCATTTCACTCACATTCTCTCTTAAATATGACGATAAGTCTTACTCCTACAGAGATTTATCCATAAAGCTGAACAATGCGACCGCCTCCGCTTTTTTATGCGTTTTATGCCTCGTGTATGCGGCATATCTCTTTTCTCAGCTTGCATACTTTTTCTCGGCATTTTCAAGCATACTTCCTGCAAATTACAAGCTCACTTATGCTGAATATGCGCGGCGCGGATTTTTTGAGCTTTGCATCATATCGGTAATAAATCTTGTGTTTATATTCTCGACTATTTTTCTCTCCGAAAAAAAGGACGGAAAATTAACGATTGCCACAAAGCTGCCCTCAATATTCATAATAGTTTTCACATTTATAATTATCGTTACCGCGCTTTCAAAAATGGTTATGTATATAAATGCCTACGGCTGCACTGTACTAAGACTCTCGACATCCGCATTTATGATATGGCTCTTTATTCTGTTTGTTTGCATTTTAGTACGCATTTTTAAAAGCAGATTTGACATTATGAAAATCGGATTGGTATTTGCTCTTATAATACTTGCGGTTTTAGGAATAGGTAATATAAATTCCCAAATTGCCAAGTACAATTACAGCGCATATAAAGACGGTAAAATAAAGATGGATGTTGAATATATGGCGGATATCGGAGATGAGGGTATTCCCTATCTTTACAAGCTTACAAAAGATAAGGATGCAGATATAGCAAAGAGCGCTCGAACCGAACTGTCATATAAATACTACGATTACTATTATGCCGATGGCTCTGATATTAAAAATGTAAAATTTTCAAAGCTTAAAAAGACAGGTGACGGAGTTTTCAAATACACTATTGCTCGGCAAAAAGCATATAAAACTTTAGAAAAATATGCCAAAGAGCAAAAAGGCAAAGTATTTGTTACAGAAGAAATTAATTAAGGTAATGCTATGAAAAAGAATTATCAACACATTATGGAAAGTGAGATTAACGGTTTAAATGGCAAACCTACATTGTTATTACAATGTTGTTGTGCGCCGTGTTCAAGCGCTGTTTTAGAGCGGTTGCAAGACTATTTTAATCTAAAAATATACTTCTATAATCCGAACATATATCCAGAAGAAGAATATAAAAAGCGTTTTTCAGAATTTGATAAACTGCTCTCCTCAGAAGTTTTGAATGCGAACGCACAAATAATACCTTCCGTATACGAACCCGAAAAGTTTTACGAAGCTGCAAAAGGATTTGAGGACGAAAAAGAAGGTGGTGCAAGATGTAAAAAGTGCTTTATTCTCAGGCTAAGCGAAACGGCGAGAAAAGCAAAGGAAATAGGCGCAGATTATTTTTGCACTACGCTGACAGTAAGTCCACACAAAAACGCCGAACTTATAAATAAAATAGGTCTACAGGCGGAAAAGGAATACGGTGTAAAATATTTAGTTTCGGATTTCAAGAAAAAAGAAGGATATAAACGCTCAACCGAGCTTTCAAATAAACTTGGTTTGTACCGCCAAAATTACTGCGGATGTAAATATTCAATTTGGTTTGATAAATAATACTTGATTTTTTGTTTGTATTAAACTATAATAGTAAAGTCGCACGGAGATGTCGCCTAGTCCGGTCGAGGGCGCACGATTGGAAATCGTGTAACTGCTACAAACAGTTCGAGGGTTCGAATCC
>CACXEV010000077.1 GCA_902766755.1 Oscillospiraceae bacterium
AACTTCTGTGCCCCTTTCATGGGCTAAGCCAGTATTCACCCCTTATAGGGGTGGTGCATACCACCGGTTTACCGGTGGTTATGATTTGACAATTATAACTTATTGCTATATAATAAATCGTTGTATTTTTATGTTCAGGGGATGTAATTTTGGCTGTTGAAAAAAGAAATGATTTAAGAAATGTTGCAATTATTGCACATGTTGATCACGGTAAGACTACACTTGTGGATCAGCTTTTAAAACAAAGCGGTACTTTCCGCGATAATGAATCCGTAAATGAGCGGGTAATGGATTCGGGCGATTTGGAGCGCGAGCGCGGAATAACAATACTTTCTAAAAACACAAGCGTTTATTATTCCGGTATAAAAATAAATATAGTTGATACTCCGGGACATGCTGATTTCGGCGGTGAGGTTGAGCGTATTTTGCAGACGGTTGATGGGGTTTTACTTCTTGTAGATGCGTTTGAAGGGTGTATGCCGCAAACAAGATTTGTGCTTAAAAAAGCGCTTTCCCTAGGCAAAAAAGCCGTTGTTGTAATTAATAAGATTGACAGGCCTATGGCAAGACCTTATGAGGTTGTAGACGAGGTGCTCGATTTATTTATCGAGCTTGGCGCTGATGATGACCAGATAGAATTTCCGGTTATTTTTGCCTCCGCACGGGACGGTTATGCAACATATTCGCCCGATAAACCGGGTACGGATATGAAGCCGCTTTTTGAGGAAATAATCAAAGAAATCGAACCGCCGTGCGGCGATAGCCAAGCGCCGGTGCAGGTTTTATTTACCAATATCGAGTATGATGAGTACATAGGCAGAATTGGTGTAGGCCGTGTTGTACGAGGAACAGTTAAATCCGGACAGACTGTGGCTCTTTGCCATAAAAACGGCAGCTCCACAAATGTTAAGATAGGCAAAATCTTTGTGACTGAGGGACTTAAGCGTACCGAAGTGCAAAGTGCAAAAACCGGAGATATTATTCAGGTTTCAGGTTTAGCAGACCTTGAAATAGGCGAGACGGCTTGCGATACTGAATGTGTAGAACCATTACCGTTTGTAAAGATTGACGAGCCTACTCTTTCAATGAATTTTATTGTAAATAATTCACCTTTTGCCGGTAAGGACGGAAAGTATGTAACATCAAGAAATCTGCGTGACCGCCTTTTTAAAGAGGTGCTTACCAATGTCAGTCTACGCGTTGAGGAAACAGATAGTGCCGATACCTTTAAAGTATCCGGCAGGGGAGAATTGCATTTATCTATCCTTATTGAAACTATGCGTAGGCAAGGGTATGAATTTCAGGTATCGCCGCCTGCTGTCATCTATAAAAAGGATGAAAACGGTAAGCTTTTAGAGCCGATAGAGCTTCTTATGATAGAGGTGCCGGAGCAGTATGTTGGCTCGGTTATGGAAAGACTCGGAACCCGACATGCAGAGCTTAGAAATATGGGCACACGCGAAGGCGGAATGTCACATCTTGAATTTTTAATTCCGTCAAGGGGACTGCTCGGCTATCGTTCTCAGTTTTTGACCGATACAAACGGAAATGGAATTATGAGCCATGTATTTTATGATTATGAAGAGTTTAAGGGTGATATAGAACAGAGAAATACCGGTTCTATTGTTGCTCACGAAACCGGCACAGCTACAAGTTACGGTCTTTTCAATACACAAAGCAGAGGCAGGTTGTTTATCGGTCCGTCTACTCCTGTATACGAGGGAATGATTGTTGGCGAAAATCCGAAGAATGAGGACATCGTTTGCAATGTATGTAAAGAAAAGCATATGACTAATACACGCGCCTCAGGCTCAGATGAGGCGTTAAGGCTTACACCGCCTTCTGTAATGAGTCTTGAGCAGTCGCTTGATTTTATTAAAGACGATGAACTTGTAGAGATTACACCAAATAATATCCGACTCAGAAAGCGGATACTAAACAAGGAACAACGAATGAAATTTGAGGCGCGTAATAAGTAATGAACTATATAATTCTTGACTTAGAGTGGGACGGTTCATATTATCCTAAAATAGGCGGTTTTATTAATCAGATATTACAAATTGGTGCGGTTAAGCTGAATGATAATTTTGATGTTGTTGATACATTTGATTGTATAATAAAATCTTCTTTTTCAAAACGCGTATCAAAACGGTTTACCGAGCTTACGGGAATTACAAAAGAAGATATGTTGTCAGGTATACCTATGAAAAATGCTTTTTCCGCTTACAATGAATGGGTAGGCGATGATGCGGTTACTATGACCTGGAGCAATTCGGATATATATACTGTTTTAGATAACGAAAAAAAGCTTTTGGATGGTATCAGACTTAAAATCGATAAATATCTGGATTTGCAAAAATATATACAGGGTGAAATGAGGATACTTGGAATTGAGTACAATTCACAGATTTCTCTGCTCAATGCGGCAACAGCTTTGGGTGTTGAAGTGGATGAAAGTACCCTTCATAATGCAAAAGCCGATAGTATGGTTTGTGCAAAACTTCTTAAGAAGTTTTATGATAAAGAGCGCTTTGAGAGGTTGATTTTGGATACATCCGATCCTGACTTTTTTGCAAGATACACCTATAAGCCGCACTATATTACAAATATTGATGATGTTGAAATTGATAAGTCGCAGTTGATTTTTTATTGTCCTTTTTGCGGTAGTCAGCTTAAAAACACAAAGAAATGGAAACCACGGTTCGGCGGCTTTAAGACGGTTATGTCTTGTGATGATTGCAAAAAAGAGTTTAATGCAAATGTAAAATTTCGCAAGATGTTTGATTCTGTCAAAGTAAGAAGAAATCTTTCGGAAAGATTGCCGAAGGATTAAGCCTGATTCCAATTTTTTGTTTTGTGACTTGTATGGCATAATGTTTTTGAATATTCAAACAATATTAAGGCAGTCGTTTTGACTGCCTTTAAGTATATATAATACACTTGAATTTTGTTTACCGTTGTAGTATACTGTATTATGCATAATTATGAAAGTTGGTGCCTTATGACACGCAGACAGGCGCGCGAAGAAGCGTTTATTTTGATTTTTGAAAAACAGTTTAATGACTCTCCTCTTGATGAGATACTGGATCTTGCTGTGCAGGTAAGAGATATAAAGCCGGATGATTATATAAAGAATACCTTTTTCGGCGTTTATGATAATGTCGAGAGTATCGATAAAATCATCTCAGATAATGCGGTTGGCTGGAGCATAAACCGCCTCTCTAAAACGGCGCTTGCTGTGCTGCGCCTCTCAGTTTATGAGATTAAATTTATTGATGAAATACCTGCTGCGGTTTCAATTAACGAAGCGGTTGAGATATTGAAAAAATATGCAACAAAACAGGACGCTTCTTTCGTAAACGGTATTTTATCCACCGTAGCAAAAAGCGTTTGATATGGAAGTAACAACTGTTTCTGTCAAACAACTTAATTTGTATGTAAAGTCGCTTATAGAAAGCGATGCAAGACTCTTGAATGTGTCTGTCGCCGGTGAGATTTCAAATTATAAAAACCACTATTCAAGCGGTCACTGGTATTTTACACTAAAAGATAATGATGCTCAAATTCGCTGCGTAATGTTCAGCACATATACCTTTAAAGTGCCTTTTAAGGTTGAAGACGGTATGAGGGTTGTAATTAGAGGCAGAGTTTCGATTTACGAGCGGGACGGGCAGTATCAGTTATATGCGGAAAGTATGGAATCCGCCGGCGAGGGTGATTTAGCCGTTGCATTTAATAAGCTTAAAGAAAAGCTTCAAAGGGAGGGCCTTTTTTCTGTAGAGGAGAAGCGCCCTTTAAAGAAGTTCCCTGAAAAAATTGCCGTATTAACATCCGATACGGGCGCTGCGGTGCGTGATATACTTAACATCATTTCAAACAGATATCCTGTTTGCGATATATTGCTTTGTCCGGTTTCAGTTCAGGGTGAGTCAGCCGCCGGAAGTATGATAGATATGTTAGACCGCGTGTATGAGCTTGAAGATGTTGACACTATTATTATCGGTCGTGGCGGCGGTTCGCTTGAAGACCTTTGGGCTTTTAACAACGAGACCCTTGCCCGCAAGATTTACGAATCCCCGATACCGGTAATTTCTGCTGTAGGCCATGAAACGGATTTCACGATATGTGATTTTGTTGCCGATGTAAGAGCGTCCACCCCTTCTCATGCGGCAGAGCTTGCCGTTCCGGATAAAAATGCATTATTAAATACAATATTTTCATATAGGTCAAGTCTTTTAAATAGTCTTCTTTTAAAATACAAGATGGCTAATGCAAAATATGAACTGGCAGTTTCCGGCACTCTGTTATCAGCGCCTTACAAGTATTTTGACAATTTAGCGCTTAAGATTGACAATATCGAGGAAAAAAACTTAAATTCATTTAAAAATGTTGTTTTTGCATTTGATAAACGATTGTCCGATGTTGCGGCACGGCTTGATGCATTAAGTCCGCTGAAAACGATTTCTCGCGGTTTTGCGGCGGTAAACTCAAATGGTAAGCCGATAAAAAGTGCAAATGAACTCTCAGTAGGGCAAGAAATCAATATCAGACTTTCTGATGGCGATGCGGATTGTAAAATTACGAAAATAAGGTGCGAAAAATGAGTACAGAAAAAAAGACATTCGAAGAAGCTTTAAGTGAGCTTGAAAAGATTTCTAAAAAGCTTGAATCTGAAGATGTAACCCTTGAAAATGCCATTGAGCTGTTTGAAAAGGGTGTTGAGCTTTCAAAAGAGTGTTCAAATATGCTCACAAGCGCAAAACAAAAAATAGAAAAGATTACTGATATGGAGCAGCCTTTGTATGATTAACAGTGTAATTGAAGAATATCGACTGAAAATTGATTCCCGGCTTGATATGCTGAATGCACTTTCCGATCAGCCGTATGACCCGGTGGTTGAAGCGGGCAGATACAGCTTGTTCGCCGGTGGCAAGAGAATAAGACCTATAATACTGCTTGAGTTTTATAAGCTTTTTGGCGGTGAGGATGACTGTGCATATAATTTTGCCTGTGCTATTGAGATGATACATACATATTCATTGATTCACGATGATCTTCCGTGTATGGATAATGATGATTTAAGGCGTGGTAAGCCTTCGTGTCATAAGCAGTTCGGTGAGGGGATGGCACTTCTTGCGGGTGATTATCTTTTAACTGAAGCTTTTGGCGTTTGTGCAAAAACTTTAGGCTTGCCGAGCGAGCGGGTTATTAGAGCGATTTCCTATTTATCATCCGCTATAGGCGGAGCCGGAATGATAGGCGGTCAGGTAATCGACACTGCTGTTAGTATTGATAGCGAGCAAATGCTGTTTAAAATGTATTCTCTTAAGACCTGCGCTCTTATAAGGGCGGCGGCAGTATGCGGAGTAATTTTGGCAGGTGGAGACGATGAAAGTGTTTCTATTGCGGAGAATTACGCCGAAAATTTAGGATTAGCTTTTCAGATAATTGATGATTTACTCGATAAAGAAGGAAATGTCGATGCCTTAGGTAAACCCATAGGAAGCGACGAGAAAAATGATAAGACAACAGCATTAAAGCTTTTAGGCGTTGAAAGATCCCGTGCGCTTGCTGAAGAATTCACAAAAAACGCGTTAGAAGCTTTAGACCGGTTTAGCGGCGATGCTTCAAATCTTAGGGAAATTACGCAAATGTTGCTTGTAAGAGAAAAATAACTTTAGGTGGTTTGTTTGAAAGACAGTATTCTGTCGGAGATTTCATCTCCGCGTGAACTTAAAAAACTGAATTACAGCCAATTAAATACATTGTGCGGAGAAATAAGAGAGACAATTATTGATACCGTTTCCAAAAACGGCGGTCATTTAGCTTCAAGCCTCGGCGCTGTTGAGTTGACCGTTGCGTTGCATCGTTCATTTAATTCTCCGGATGATGCGATAATATTTGATGTAGGTCACCAGTCTTATGCCCATAAGTTGCTGACAGGCCGGTTTGATAGGTTTCATACGCTCAGAACAAAAGATGGACTATCCGGTTTTATGAGACCGGACGAAAGCGAATATGATGCTTTTGTAACAGGGCATAGCAGTAATTCTATTTCTGCGGCTTACGGTATTTTTAAAGCAAATGCCGCTTTGGGGAAAAAATCCGTTTCGGTTGCGGTTATAGGCGATGGGGCAATGACCGGCGGCATGGCTTACGAGGCACTTAATAATGCCGGCGCAAAAAAAGGTAAGTTTATAGTTGTCCTTAATGACAATAAGATGTCAATTTCAAAAAATGTCGGTGCTGTTTCGCGTTCATTTATGCGTATGCGTAACGACAAGCGTTATCATCGACTAAAGTTTGCTGTTGGTAATACCTTGCTGAAAATGGGCGCATTTGGTCACGGTATTTACAATTTTATTAACAGAATAAAAGATGCCGCAAGAAGTTTTGTTTATAAGAACAACATTTTTTCCGCTTTGGGGTTTAATTATTTAGGACCTGTTGACGGACATAATATTGCGGCTATGGAGTCGATATTTGATATAGCGAAAAGCTATGACAGACCGACAGTAGTTCATGTGGTAACTCAAAAGGGTAGGGGATATTCTTTTGCCGAAAGCAGTCCTAATAATTATCACGGTGTATCACCGTTTGATGTAACCGAGGGTGTAAATTCTCTCAAGAAAATATCTTTTTCGTCAGTCGCAGGGGAAACACTTTGCAGATTGGCACAGGATAATCCGAGAATTTGTGCTGTTACAGCCGCAATGACCTGCGGCACGGGTCTTGATTCTTTTTCCGAAAAATATCGTGACAGATTTTTTGATGTCGGCATTGCAGAGGAGCACGCAGTAACATTTTCTGCCGGACTTGCAAAGGGAGGTATGATACCGTTCTTTGCGGTATATTCAAGCTTTTTGCAGCGCGGATATGATCAGGTGATACATGATGCGGCGATAGCAAATCTTCCTGTTAAACTGCTTGTGGACAGAGCAGGTATTGTCGGGGAAGACGGGGAAAGTCATCAAGGACTTTTTGATGTTTCATTTTTAAGCAGCGTACCTAATATGAATATTTATTCTCCTTATTGTTACGAGGAACTTGAATATCAAATTGAGAAAACCGCCAATAACAGCGAGTTGGCGGCAATAAGGTATCCGAGGGGTACAGAGGGCATAAAAGCTGATATAGATTTCTCCGGTGACTATACTTTGGTGTCTGTCGGCAGTCAAAGTGTAGTAATTACATACGGTAGGACTTTTTCAGCCGTGCTTGAAGCTCAAAAGAAATCTAATAAATTTGATATTATCAAACTTAATCGTATTTTCCCGATAAGTGCGGAGCTTATTAAAACTATTGAAAAATATAATAAAGTTGACTTTTTTGAAGAGGGTATTAGAGCAGGCGGCATAGGTGAGCATATTGCATCCCGCTTGATTGAGGATAAATGCGGATGTGAATATAAAATTCACGCTATTGACGGTGTGTTTGTATCACAACAGACTACAGATGAGGCTTTGAGCCTTTATGGTCTTGATACTAAGGCGGTTATTGCCGCGATGGAGTAATTGAATGGTAAGCAAAGAACGCATTGATTGTGCACTTGTAAGCAGAGGACTAATAGAAAGCCGTGAAAAAGCAAAGGCAATAATAATGTCCGGTATTGTATTTGTCAATAATCAAAAATGTGACAAGGCGGGAAATACTGTAAGCGCGGATGATATTATTGAAATTCGCGGTGATAAACTTAAATATGTGAGCCGTGGCGGTCTTAAACTTGAAAAGGCTGTCAATGCTTTTTCTATTGATTTAAACGGTCTTATTTGTGCTGACATCGGCGCTTCAACCGGCGGATTTACCGATTGTATGTTGCAAAACGGAGCTATAAAGGTCTATTCTATTGATGTGGGTTACGGTCAGCTTGCGTGGAAACTCAGGACTGACAGCCGGGTTATAAATCTTGAGAGAACCAATTTCAGATATGTAACCAAAAATGAGGTTCCGGATGAGCTTGATTTTGCATCAGTCGATGTTTCGTTTATTTCCCTGTCTTTGATATTGCCGGTTTTGTACAATCTTATGAAGTCCGGCGGTAAAGCGGTTTGTCTTATTAAACCGCAGTTTGAGGCCGGCAGAGAAAATGTGGGTAAAAAAGGTGTCGTCCGTGATAAGCAGGTGCATATAGATGTTGTAAATAAGATTGTGCAGCTTGCGGTTAAAAGTGGATTTTCTGTTTTAGGACTCGATTTTTCTCCTATAAAGGGACCTGAAGGGAATATTGAGTATTTATGCTTTTTGGAGAAGAGCGATGAGGCAAAAATAGTTGCAGACAGTAGTGCTGAAGATGTTGTTAATGCCTCTTATATGGAATTAAAGGAGTGAGTGTGTGAAAGCGGCAGTATTACCAAATCTTGATAAGCGAGGCTCAAAGGAATTAGTTGAAAAACTTGGATTTTTTTTAAAAAACTGTGGCATTGAGCCGTATTTGCCGGATAGTATTCATTGCCCATATTATGAGTGCCTGCCCGAAGACCGGCTTATAAGTGAGTCTGATATAATTATTACGATCGGCGGCGATGGCACTATAATCCGTTATGCAAAACGTGCGGCAGAATGTGAAAAACCGATTATAGGTATTAATGCCGGCCGCATAGGGTATCTTGCAAATATCGAGCAGGATGAGTATCCTCTTTTAAAGAAACTTGCTACCGGAGATTATACAATTGAAAACCGTATGATGCTTGAGGTTGAGGTTAAAGATGGTGGAAATTTAAACACCTATTATGCAGTTAACGATGCCGTTATTACCGGCGGCTTTATTTCTCGCATTATTGATATTAAAGCAGTGGTTGAAGGTGATGAAATAAGCTATCGGGCAGACGGATTGGTTATTGCAACCCCAACCGGTTCAACGGCATATTCAATGTCTGCCGGAGGACCTATTATTGATCCTAAAATGGATTGTATATGTATAACTCCTATTTGCTCATTTGCATTGGCATCTAAACCCATTATCATAAGCCCGGATAAAGAAATTGTGTTTAAGGCAGGTTCCAGGAAAAAAATCGACATTTTCCTTACTGTTGACGGCAAGAGAACAGCCAATATAAAACCCAGCACAGAAATAATTATCAGAAAATCAAAAAGATTTGTAAAACTAATAAGAATTAATGAGCGTTCGTTTTATAAAACGCTATCAGTTAAGTTTTTTGATCAGGGAGGCGTAATTCGTGAAAGAAAATCGTTTGGAAAAAATTCTCCAGATAATAAGTGAACAGATTATACTGACGCAGGACGATTTGCAGGAGGCTCTTAAATCCCGGGGATTTAATGTGACTCAATCAACAATTTCAAGGGATATAAAGCGATTAAGACTTGTAAAAGGACATGATGAAAACGGTAATTATCGCTATATAAGCGCAGCAAAACCCGGGGAAGGCAGTCGCGACCTTTCGCATTATCATGATATATTTTCTAAATCGGTTATAAGTGTAGAATATGCGCTTAATGATATTGTTATTAAATGCTATACCGGTATGGCATCGAGCGTTTGCGTTGCGGTAGATACAATTTTTTCGGGCAGAATGCTCGGAACTATTGCCGGCGATGATACTATTTTTATAATTGCCAGGAGTGCAGAAGATGCAAAATCTTTGGCGGAGGAACTAAAATCTTTCTTTTAAGGAATTACCTTTATGCTTAAATCGTTGCATATTGAAAATATTGCGGTAATTGAACGCACAGATATTGATTTTACTGAGGGCTTTAATGTGCTTACCGGTGAAACGGGAGCAGGAAAGTCTATAATTATTGATGCTATTAATGCGGTTCTCGGTGAGCGTACTTCAAAAGAGCTTATAAGAACCGGCTCTGATACGGCATCAGTTTCCGCGTTGTTTTGTGACCTTTCAGATTATGCAAAAACCGCAGTGTCTGAAGTTGGGTACTCGCCTGATAGTGACGGTAATCTTTTGATAATGCGAAAACTCAGCCAAACGGGTAACGGAGCTATAAAAATTAACGGTCAACCCGCTACCGCAGGGATACTTAAGGAAATTGCAAAACATCTTATTAATATTCACGGTCAGCATGATAATCAAAGTCTTTTAAATCCTGATAATCATTATGTGTATATTGACAGATTGGCGGGTAACAGTAAACTGATTTCAGATTATTATAATGAATTTCATCATTTGAACTCAGTTAGAAAACAACTTGCCGGATTTGAAACTGACGAAGCTCAAAAGCAAAGGGATATTGAGCTGTTAAGCTATCAGGTTAAGGAAATCGGCGATGCTGATTTAAAAGTGGGTGAGGCTGAAGAGCTTAAAAATAGACTTCGTATACTTGAAAATGCTCAAAAAACCAGAGATTCTTTAAAAGCGGCATATTCATATATCAATGGTGACGAGGATAATGACGGTGCTTTTTCAAGAATTTATAATGCACAAAAAGAGATTTCCGGTTGTGTTGGGGATGAATTCAAAGCTCTTGAACAAAAACTGGCGGAGCTGCTTAGTTTCCTTGATGATATAACATCCGAAATCAGACAGCTTACTAATGCCGATGAGTCTGCTTACGATATAAAAACAATTGGTGACAGGCTTGATACTATCTATAAAATAACTATGAAGTACGGCGGCGATGAGCAGTCGGCTATTGATTATTTAGAAAGAGCCGGAAATAAACTACGTGAAATAGAAACATCTGATGAGCAAATAAAAATACTATCAGAGGAGCTTGACATTTCAACCGAAAAACTTATAGATTTGGGTGAAAAGTTAACATTATCAAGAAAAAATGCCGCAAAAGATTTTGAGAATAATGTTACGGATATACTCCGGTTTTTGGATATGCCGGATGCTGTTTTTAAGGTTGATATAAGCAAGGGCAAGTATTCAAGAAATGGTTGCGATGTAGTTGAGTTTATGATTGGCACAAATTTGGGCGAATCTGTAAAACCTCTCAGTAAAATTGCTTCAGGCGGTGAATTGTCGCGTGTTATGCTTGCTATCAAGAGTGTTCTTGCGGATAAGGATGATGTGGATACTTTAATATTTGACGAAATAGATTCCGGCATAAGCGGTCGCGCCGCCGAGAAGGTTGGACATCAGCTTAAAACTGTATCTAATAGCAGACAAACCGTTTGTGTCACTCATTTAGCCCAGATTGCGGCATGTGCTGTTAATCATCTGCTTATAGAAAAAACTGTTTTGGATAACAGAACATATACTGCCGTTAAATCGCTTTCTGGTGATGACAGGATTAATGAAATTTCCCGTATAATGGCAGGTTCAAATTTAAGTGAAAATATTTATAAATCGGCAAAGGAATTGCTTGAAAGGAACTTTTAAAATGAAAATTTATGACGAACTCGTAAAACGCGGTCTTATAGCACAGGTGACCGATGAGGACGAAATCAAAAATCTTATTAATAACGGTAAGGCAAAGTTTTATATCGGATTTGATCCTACGGCTGATAGCCTTCATGTAGGGCATTTTATGGCGCTTTGCCTTATGAAGCGCCTGCAAATGGCAGGCAATCGCCCTGTAGTACTTATCGGCGGCGGTACCGGTTATATAGGCGATCCATCAGGCAGAACGGATATGCGCTCAATGATGACACCTGAAACTATACAGCATAACTGTGATTGTTTTAAAAAGCAAATGGAGCGCTTTATCGAATTTGGTGACGATAAAGCAATTATGGTTAACAATGCCGATTGGCTTTTAAAGCTTAATTATATTGAGCTTCTTCGCGAGGTAGGAGCTTGTTTCTCGGTTAATAATATGCTTCGCGCCCGTTGCTACGAGCAGAGGATGGAAAAGGGACTCAGCTTCCTTGAGTTTAACTATATGATAATGCAAAGCTACGATTTCTATCATCTGTTTAAAGAATATGGTTGCAATATGCAGTTTGGCGGGGATGATCAGTGGTCTAATATGTTAGGCGGTACCGAGCTTATTCGTAAAAAACTCGGTAAAGACGCGCACGCTATGACAATCACACTCTTACTTAACAGTGAAGGTAAAAAAATGGGTAAGACAGCATCAGGCGCCGTTTGGCTTGATCCTGATAAAACTTCACCGTATGAGTTTTTCCAGTATTGGCGGAATGTTGGCGATAAGGATGTTTTAAAGTGTATCAGAATGCTCACATTTTTACCTCTTGAAGAAATTGATAAAATGGATTCGTGGGAGGGAAGCAGACTGAATGAAGCAAAGGAAATTCTTGCCTTTGAGCTTACAAAGCTGGTTCATGGTGAGGCAGAGGCTGAAAAAGCCCGCGATGCTTCTCATGCGGTCTTCGGCGGTACGGGAGCGCATGCGGATATGCCTACTGTTTCGTTTGATGAAGACGATTTTGAGGACGGTAAAATAGGTCTCTTGAAAGCTATGGTAAAAGCGGGGATGGCGGCTTCAAACGGGGAAGCTCGCAGAACTGTTATGCAAGGCGGAGTGTCTGTTGGTGACGAAAAGGTATCCGATCCCGCGTTTTTCTTTACAAAATCGCAGTTGTCCGAGGGTACAATAGTTAAAAAAGGCAAAAAGGTTATTATGAAGTTTATTTGCGAATAATAAGGCGCAGTCGGCAAATATTAAAGACATAGTAAAAATGTTTGAGGTGTCTTTAATATGGCTACAAGAATTGGAAAATCAACTATTGTTTTCACCGATAAACCTGCTATTATAGGGTATGGTTCGGTTGTGGGTAAAAAGGAAATGGAGGGTCCTCTCTCCGCTGAATTTGATACTCACGATCTTGACAGTCGATTTGGTGAAGATTCCTTTGAAAAAGCAGAGAGCAGGATGCAGAAAATCGCTGTTGAAACCGCGCTGAGAAAATGCTTAAAGAGTGAAAATGATATCGATGCCATTTTTGCAGGCGACCTGCTTAATCAGTGTATCGGTTCCTCATTCGGGCTTCGCGCTATGGGTATACCGCTTGTGGGTATATACGGTGCTTGTTCTACTATGACATTGGGACTTATTCTTGCGGCTTTATGTGTCGATTCAGGTGCGGCCAAGTGTGCCGCGGCGGTTACATCCTCGCATTTTTGTTCAGCTGAAAGGCAATATAGGTTTCCGCTTGAATATGGGTCTGTAAGGCCGCAGAGTTCACAGTGGACTGTGACAGGGTCAGGGGCGAGCATACTCTCTGCCGGCTCTGGAAAACCGTATATTGACAAGGGCGTTTTCGGTAAAATTGTCGATCTTGGTGTTAAAGACGCAAACAATATGGGGGCGGCAATGGCACCGAGTGCGGCTGATACGCTGATTAACTTTTTTAATGATACAGGTTCCTCTCCTGATGATTATGACCGCATTTTTACTGGCGATTTAGGACGCGTTGGAACAGACCTTTTATACATTTTAACCGAGCAAAACGGATTTAACATCCGTGAAAAGCATGACGATTGCGGTTTGCTTATTTTTGATAGGAACCGTCAGGATGTGCATGCAGGTGGTTCGGGTTGCGGATGCAGTGCTGCGGTTTTTAATTCATATGTGTTACACCGCTTTGAAAGCGGTGAGTATAAAAATGTACTGTTTATGTCGACAGGAGCGTTGTTATCGCCCACATCTACTATGCAGGGTGAGAGTATTCCCGGTATTACGCATCTTGTAAATATAAGAATTTAGGATTGACAAATAATTATTATAATTGTATAATTATTAAACAATTTAAAACCCTGTCAAAAAAGACGGGGTTTTGTTATTAAATTGACGGTTGGGAGGTTTCTTGATGGATGAGAAAATATTAGAGCTTATAGAACAAAAAAGGTTCAGTGAGCTGAAAAACTTGCTTTCGGAAATGCAACCTCCCGATATAGCGGCTATTTTTGAAGAGGCTCCGGAAAAGGATATTCCTATTATTTTCAGAATACTGCCTAAGGAGCTTGCGGCGGAAGTATTTGTCGAGATGGATTCGGATATGCAACAGCTTCTTATTGAGGCATTCAGTGATAAAGAGCTTCACGATGTTATTGATGAGCTTTTTCTCGATGATACTGTTGATATTATTGATGAGATGCCTGCTACCGTTACAAAGCGAATTTTAAGGCAGACTGATTCTAAAACGCGCCAGCTTATTAATCAACTGCTTGCTTACCCTGATGATAGCGCTGGCAGTATTATGACTACCGAGTATGTTGACCTTAAAAAGAGTATGACTGTTGAGAAGGCCTTTGACCGTATCCGTAAAATAGGGATTGATTCGGAGACTATCTACAGTTGTTATGTTACCGATGCCGGTCGGCATCTTTTAGGTATAGTGTCGGTAAAAGATCTGCTTTTAAACTCAAAAGATGAGATTATCGGTAATATAATGGACGAAAATATTATTTTCGCCAATACTCTTGACGATAAAGAGCTTGTTGCCGGACTTTTTGAGAAGTATGATATTCTGGCGCTTCCAGTAGTCGATAAGGAAGAAAGACTTGTAGGCATAGTAACGGTTGACGATGCTATCGATGTCCTCCAAGAAGAGGCTACCGAGGATATCGAAAAGATGGCGGCTATACTGCCTAGTGAACACAGCTATTTTAAAACTACGGTTTTTGAAACTTTTAAGGCAAGAATACCGTGGCTGATGCTCCTTATGATTTCCGCTACATTTACCGGTGCCATAATTTCAAGCTTTGAAGATAAGCTTAAGATTTTTACGGCACTTATAGCTTTTATACCAATGCTTATGGATACCGGGGGAAACAGCGGTTCTCAGGCTTCGGTTACAGTTATCCGCGCAATATCGATGGGCGATATAGAGTTTAAAGATATTTTGCGTGTTTTGTGGAAAGAAATAAGAGTTGCGCTCTTTTGCGCCGGAACTCTTGTATCCATCAATTTTATGAAGCTGTTTTTGATAGATAACCTGATGTTCCATAACTTTGATGTAGGCAAAGAGGTGCTTGAAATATGTGTTGTTTCAGCAACGCTTTTCTGCACGATAGTGGTCGCTAAAATCATCGGTTGTTCCTTGCCGATTTTAGCTAAAAAAATAGGTTTTGACCCGGCAGTAATGGCAAGCCCGCTTATAACCACGATAGTAGATGCTATTTCACTTGTGATTTATTTCTTTATGGCAAGTACTTTTTTAGGCATAGCTTGATAATTTGTAACATTTTTTTTAATCCCGATTATTATATAGTAAAGGGTAATAACGGGGGGATGAAAATGCGCAGAAGAGGCCGTGCAAATAACAAGGGCGTTATTGCGATAACATTTGCTGTGGGGCTTCTTGTAAGCTGTTTTTGTCCTCCGAAATTTTTGGTAGCTGTTTTAGCTGTTTGGGTAATAATACTCGGCATTACCTGCTCGAAAAATTGACGGGGTGATTTTGTGAAGGTTGTAATTTTTAAGAGTCCTAAGTTTTTAAGTGGATTTTTACGGATGATTTTCGGTATAAAAAAAGAGACTACATAAAAAAATAATTTGCGCGCGGTGGTTACCACCGCGCTTTTTTCTTAACTAATATGCTAACAAGGGGGGATATACCCAAATCAGGATATTAATATGCTTAAAAAATAACAAAGCTTGCCACCTATACTGAGAGCGGACTTAAAGAGGAAGTTGTTTTCTTTGCGGCAAAGTTTGTTTCTCGTCAACTTATAAGGTATTATAAGTTGACGAGAAATAATGCTACCATTTTATTGTGCCTGTAGATGCAGTGTTTATCGAATTTTACGGATTTGCGTGATTTATATTAAGTTTACATAAAACTTTTAGGTTAAAAAAATAAAGCGGTGGGGAACCCACCGCGTCAGTTTTACGAAAAATATCAGCTTGTTAATTTGTATGGCTTTAACCGAGCAAATATTTAAAAAAGCTTATAGACAGACCGGATATGTTATTTAGATAATTTTTCAATGATACCGGAAAATATTTCCGAAGGGTTTTCAAGAAATTTTTCTCTTATAAATGTTCCGCTTTTTTCATCCGGAATAAGCATTTTAACCTCTATAAGAGTAACCTTACCATCTATAGCACTGCAGGTTAAATAAGAATGACCGTTCTCATTTGAAATAGCAAATCTCGTACCTTTAGCATTTTTGATTTTGGCAAGCATTTTAAGTGTTGCTATATAGGCTCTTTTTCTAACCGTGAGAGACAGGGTAGAATCAAGCTCATCGGCAACCGACGCTCCTAATTTTGTTATTTCATAATATGTACCCTCATCATCAACAGGAGTTATCTGACCGTTTTTTTCGAGATGAGCTATGGCATCGCTTACCTCAAATCCGTTTGCAATGCCTTCAAAATGGAGAATGTTTGAGAGCATTACAGCCGGAACAGGCTCTTTGACTGAATTTAATATATAGCAGATTAAAATTCTGATTTCGGTGGTGCTGAAGAGTCCGCCGTTTCTGACCCCTGCGCCGGTTGCATCATTTTCCAAACATATAACCCCTTTCAAGTCGCGTGTGGTATTAACTATTATAATACAAATGAATATTTTTTCAAGTTATTTTTTTATCCGTCATAATCTTCAATTATTTTAAGCGCATCTTCGGGTGAGTTTACCTGTATGCCTTCTGAAAACCTTTGCCTATCTGCGCTTGGAAATGTGGAAATCACTATTTCGTCATAGACCGATAATATATCGTCGTTTTCAAAAAGTGCTACGGTACCGTTATATTCCTTTAATATATATTTGTCTTTTACAGTTTTGTTGCTTCTGTAGTATATAAGAATAAGAATTACAGATAAAATAAGAGTAAATGTTATTACGGTTAATGCTGTTTTTTTATATGAGTACATTCTTATCACCCTACTATATTCTTGCCGGATTTAAAAACAGTATACAGATAATGGTTAAAAAATTGTAACTGTAAATTATATCAGATATGTAGTATAATAAACATTTAGTAAGCGAGGTGTTTACTTATGTCACAGAATAATGATATTTTCAGTTTCAGTAATTCAGATGATACGCCGAAAAACGATTCGTTGGATTTGAACAGTTTTTCGAGCAATGCCATTGATGATGAAATTAAGCGTAAGAAGCGAAAGGTTAACGGCAAAAGGCGAGCTTTAACGGCAGTTCTTACGGTTATTCTTATAGGCGTTATTTCTATAAGTATAATTGCTGCAGCATTTTTAACCTACGCCTTTACTATGGTTGACGGTAAAATGGATGAGGATCTTGATGATTTAAAGCTTAATTTTACAACTACTATCTATACCAAATCTAAAACCGGTGAGTGGGTAGAGTATCAGAGGCTGCACGGAATGTATAACCGTATTTGGGTGCCGTATGACAGGAAACTTGCCCAGGCAAACGCAGAAGAATATGAGGGTATACCGGAGAATGCTGTAAATGCTTTTGTTGCAATTGAGGATAAGCGATTCAGAGAGCATGACGGTATTGACTGGAAGCGTACGCTGGCGGCTTTTATGAATTTGCTTAAAGGTTCTAAAAGCTACGGTGGTTCTACAATTACTCAACAGCTTGTAAAAAACCTTACAAACGATAATAGCAAGCGTGTAAGTCGTAAAGTCAGGGAAATTATGCGCGCAAGATATCTTGAGGGGCATTATTCAAAGGATACCATAGTTGAATGTTATCTTAATACAATAGCTATGGGACACGGTATTTACGGATTAGAGGTCGCATCAAATTATTATTTTGGCAAAAGTGTGAACGACCTTACACTTTCTGAATGTGCAGCTCTTGCCGCGATTACAAAGAGTCCGTCGGCATATGCTCCGGATACTCATCCTGATGAGAATAAAAAGCGCAGAATTACCGTGCTTAACGAAATGCTTGAGCAGGGATATATTACCGATGAGCAGTATGAAACGGCAAAAAACGAAGAGCTTAATATTGTTGCATCCAAAGAAGCGCTTAATGAGAACGAGGTAAACAATTATTTTGTTGATGCTCTGATAGTCCAGGTTACAAAGGACTTGGCCCAAAAGTATAATTATGATGAAGCTCACGCTGCAAATAATTTTTACAGCGGTGGATATAAAATATACGCTACGATAGACCCAGAGGTGCAGTCTGTGGTAGATACTGTGTTTTCAAATTCGAAAGCATACGGCATCAAGGGCAAAAACGATGCTCAGCTTCAGGGCGCTATAACCGTTATGGATTATGAGGGTAATGTTCGCGGGCTTGCAGGCGGAATAGGGGAGAAAACGGTAAATCTCGGAAATTCCGGATTTAACCGTGCTACCGATGCTATTCGTCAACCGGGTTCTACAATGAAACCTATTTCAGCTTATGCTCTTGCAATAGAAAACGGACTTATAAACTATTCTTCCAAAGTAAACGATAAAGCTACCAATTATAAGGGTTGGACGCCTGTAAACTGGTATCGTTCATACAGGGGCAATGTAACCGTAGAGTACGCATTAGAGGTTTCTATGAATACTATACCTGTTCAGCTTGTAAATGAGCTTACCCCTCAGGTATGTTTTGACTTTTTAACAAAAAAGTTAGGCATTACCACACTTACAAATGAGGATGTTAATTTATCTCCTCTCGGAATGGGCGGTACAAACGGAGGTATTACAACACTTGAATCCGCTGGGGCTTTTGCGATTTTCGGTAACGGCGGTAAATTTTATAGGCCTACACTCTATACCTCGGTTTATGACCAACATGACAAACAGATTTTAGGCGGTGAGAACGAGCCTGAAGTTGTGATCGGAGAAGATACTGCCGAAGTAATGAATCATCTGCTTCAAAATGTAGTATACGGAGGAAGCGGTACCGGTAAGGCTGCTGCCGGATTTATACCGAATATGAAAATATTTGCTAAAACCGGTACCTCAAATAATGTTAATGACCTATGGTTTGTAGGCGGAAGTCCTTACTATGTAGCTTCCTGTTGGTGCGGATTTGATGAACAGCAAAAGATCAGCAATACTTCTATTGCCAGAACTATGTGGGGTGCTGTTATGTCAAAGATTAATTCCGGGCTTGAAGTAAAGGAATTCCCGCATACAGATTATGCGGTAAGGCGTTACTACTGTAATGAAACAGGACTTCTTGCTACAAATGCATGTGAATCTGTGTCAGTAGGTTGGTATAAATCCGATAAGGTGCCCGGCGTTTGTACGCACGGCGGAACAGTGCTTGATTCTCCGGATGTGGTAGAGAAAGCTGAAGCAGAGCGTGCGGCGCAGGAGAATTCAAATAGTGCTGAAGATCAAGCGGCAACTCAACAGTAAAAAATGCAACCTCGGCTGAATGAACCGAGGTTGCATTTTTTACTGTATATTTTCCTTTATTTCAATATCTTACGAAATTGCTTATTATATGCTAAAATCGGTGCAATAACACAGCCTACAAGAGCTTGTAATACTTGATAAGGAAGTTTAAGTAATGCATATTCGACAGTGCTGTATATAAATGCCCTACCTATGGTATATCCGACGACCATTATAACAGCTCCTATACTTAGTGCAATAATTCCGGATAAAACCGGCTTTTTCTTTAATGTATACTGCGATACTAAAGCTATCACAATTACTTGAATACTTCTTGTAACCAGTGTTACGAACATAGGGGTAGGGTAGAAGAACAAATCACCCAGGAATGACCCTATACCGCCTGCGCAGAAGGCATAAAACGGCCCTAAAATCAGTCCAGAAAGACAGATTATAATATCGTTGGCGTAAAAGTGACCGCCAGGTACCGGTATTGAAAATATACTTGATGACAGAACGATATTTATTGCCATAAAAATACCGGTGAGGCAGATGTTTTTTGTAAGTTGTGCTCTTTTGTCAGTCATAAAAATTACTCCTTGAAAAAAATTTAATTCTATTATATAATGTTTTGGTAGTATTGAAATAATCAAAAAAGGAGTTTTTTATAATACCAGATGAAATATACAGTTGACAGAGATGACAGCAGACCTATATATATACAGCTTTATGAACAAATAAGAACCGATATAGTAAACAAGGCGCTTGTATTCGGTGAAAAGTTACCGTCAAAAAGACTTGTGAGCGAGGAAGCGGAAATCAGTGTTATTTCGGTTGAGCACGCGTATTCGCTTCTCATTGACGAGGGGTATATTGATTCACGGCAGAGGAGTGGATATTATGTTTGCTTCAGGGATGAGGGCGGATTTCAACATCCTATAACTGATTTTAAGCCGCAACATAAGCGTATTGAGACCTCTGCCCGGGATTATTTTCCGTTTTCAGTATATGCAAAAACCATGCGCAGAGTAATAAGCGATTACGGCGAAGAAATTTTGGAGCGACCGCCAAATACGGGGTGCCTGGAATTCAGATCGGCAATAAGGGATTATTTGAAAAGAAGCCGGGGGATAACAGTTAGTGAAGAGCGCATAGTTATTGGCTCCGGAGCTGAATATCTGTACGGCATTATAATTCAGATGTTGGGCAGGGAACGCATCTACGCTACTGAAAAACCTTCATATGAAAAAATTGAGGCGGTATACCGTGCTAACGGGCTTAAATATGACCTTTTAGAACTTGGATTTGATGGAATTAACAGTGTTTCTCTTAAAGCTACTAATGCTTCAGTTTTACACATAACACCTTATAGAAGCTTTCCAAGCGGAATATCAGCCAGCGCGTCCAAAAGGCAGGAATATCTGCGTTGGGCAAAGTATGACAGGTTTATTATCGAGGAGGATTTTGAATCGGAATTCAGCATACTTTCAAAGCCCGAAGAAACGCTGTTTTCTATGAGTAAGGACGATAATGTTATCTACCTTAACACCTTTTCAAAGACTATATCGCCGGCGGTCAGAATAGGGTATATGCTGATACCCGAAAAACTGATTTCGGTTTTCAATAAACAGGTTGGGTTTTATTCCTGCAGTGTACCGGTATTTGAACAGTTGGTACTCGCTGATTTTATATCGTCCGGCAATTTTGAGAGGCATATTAACCGTGTCCGTCGGAAAAAGCGAAAAGAAATAAAACAAAGAGAGCCGAATCTTTAATGATTCAGCTCTCTTTATTACAATTTGTAAAGTTATTTAACTTCGCCTGAGGCTACAATATCAACGCCTGTTCCGCAAACATCTGCAATTAAAACATCGCCTCTGTTTACCGGCGCGTCAAGGTTAAGCTTTCTGATTTCTTTCATACAATCAAACAACTTATCCTTTGGCACGGGAGTTTTGCTCCTTACAGCTACAAGCGGTGTTTTTGCGTCTTTAACCTTTGCGGTTGAAGTAAGAATTCTAACAGGTGATATAAATTCATTTTCAGCATAAACCTTACCGCGAGGGCAAGAAAAGTCTTCTATCTATTTGATTTTTCTGTTTTCGCCCTCAACGTGGATTGTGCAGCCGGTAGGGCAAACAGTACAAATGATTTCCTTCGTCATAATTAAGCCTCCTTGACAGAAACCTTAAGTGAGGAAATATCCTTGACACTTACGGTTACTTTTTCCATTTCACCGGGATTAACCTTAATAGCCTTCGGCTTAAAAGTATATTATCACCGTCACTAACCGTGATAACGACATTTTTCTGAGGTTTCATAACACGGAAGTAAAGATCAACCTTTTCATCTGCCGGTACTACCGTTTGTGGGCAAACATAACGAACATTATCGCCGGTTTCAACTGCAACGGCATCTTTAGTATGTAGTGTACCTGCGGCAAATGCAGCAGCACTTTCGCCGGCTTTTTTACTCTCTGTGGAAACATTATCAACAAGGTCGTTAACATGAACAACATTTCCGCAAGCAAATACGCTCAGTATAGAGGTTTGCATGTACTGATTAACCTTCGGTCCCTTTGTTATCGGGCTGATCTCAATTTTCGCATTATTAGTAAGCTCGTTTTCCGCCATAGCTACAACATAAATAAATGCATCAATTATACTCTCTCTCGGAATAAACAAACCGCCTTTAACATCGGGGTTTTATGCTTTGGCTCGATTTCAAGAATTTTTTCTTTTGAAAGATACTCATCATCATATACGCGGTTTTTAAGGGCCTTCTCCTTAATTTCAGGGAGTTGAGCAAACTGCTCATCGGTAATGGCGGGTAAAATTGCACCAATACGCTTAAACGGAATGTCAAGATCCTTTGTTAACTTGTCGTATTGCGGGTTGGCGGAAACTACAAGCTCAGATTTGAGCGTTCCCGGTTTTGCATCATCATAGCCCGTGTGAATAATAGCTGAATTGATTTTTGAGCAATCGCCGCCAACATCTTCGCGCTTATCAACGCAAATTACATTAAGGCGGTATTTTGTCAGCTCTCTTGTAATCGCGGTACCAACGGCACCGGCGCCGATTACTAAAACATCTGCTTTCATGGCAATGTCTCCTAATATTTTATATGCTAATTTTGTATCATATTTTGCAAATTGTCAATAGTTTCACAAAGTTTTTAAAAAAATATTGCAAATTTGTCTGTTGTGTAGTATAATGTACGGCAATATAGCATAAGTTTTGAAAAAAAACAATCAAATTTTTATATGTTGGGGATGATCTTTTTTATGAGGCAATTAATGGTTTTTGATTGGCCTTTGATTTTGCATTCTTTCAGTTGGGATGTGTTGAAATACGATCTGTTAAAGCTTATTGTTGCAGTTATTTTCGGAGCAATAATAGGCAGTGAACGCTCTCGTCACGGTAGGGCTGCTGGTATGCGCACACATATTTTGGTTTGTATGGGCGCTTGTATGACATCTATGATAAGTATGTTTGTATCCGATGTTCTTTCGCACGAGGGCGATGTTTTCCGTATTTCAGCTCAGGTTATTTCCGGAATAGGTTTTTTGGGTGCAGGAATGATTATTCTTAAAAGCAATAATGTTATTACAGGCCTCACCACCGCTGCAGGCATTTGGGCTACCGGCGTTATAGGTGTTGCGGTAGGTTATGGGTTTATCACAGGTGCGCTTATAAGCGTGGCGCTTTTCCTGATAACCATAACACTGTTTTCAAAGTTTGAGCGCAGAAAAAGGCTTGCGCAGGTTTTCTATGTTGAAGTAGGGGATATGTATAAAACTAATCAGGTGATGGATGATATATCCGCTTTGATGGATAGTGAATTTTCAATTCGTACAATGCCGCCGAGAAGTGAAAAAAGCGGAAATATAGGGCTTAATATTGTAATAGAGCGACGGGGAGACTTAACTGTAAAAGATATTTGTGCTATTGATAATGTTGTATTTGCCATTGAAGATTAAGCGTTACGATAAAAAAAGCAGCCGAAGGGAGAGGCTACGTAAGGAAGTAGCTTCTCCCTTCGCCTTTGTAATCAGCCGGAATGATTGAATTCATAGGACAAATTCAA
>CACXEV010000078.1 GCA_902766755.1 Oscillospiraceae bacterium
CCGCTGACCGGACTTGAACCGGTACGGTATTGCTACCGAGGGATTTTAAGTCCCTTGCGTCTGCCTATTCCGCCACAGCGGCGCATAGAATATAATATCTTAAATAGCGCGTTTTGTCAAGCAAAATAAACAAAAAAGCCCGAGAAAAATCTCGGGCAACCTTTTAGCCATTGTTTGCAGAAGAGGGAACCTGTTGCTTAAGAGCCGCCCTCGTCTTGCGGATCTCGCCGAGGTTAGCGGTAAGACCTTCATCCGCATGGCGCATAATATCGTCAACAAAATCCTGTGCGGCGCGGCGCATCTCTTTGCTCTTTGATTGAGCATTAGCAATAATCTCGGTAGCCTTTTCCTGCGCCATCTTAACAATTTCTTCCTGGGCAACTATTTCCTTAGCGCGTTCTTCTGCGTTGCGAATAATACCGTCAGCTTCGCGTTTGGCAGTTGTAATAATATCGGTACGGTCAGCAACTATACCGCGAGCCTGCTTAATTTCATTTGGAATATTAAGGCGGATATCATCAACGACCGCACGAAGCTTTTCGACATCGACTAAAGTTTTCTTGCCGGGGATTTTAATGCCGCTGTCAAGCACCTCGTCAAACTGTTCAAGTAATTCTTCAATGTTCATTTTCTCATCCTCCAATATTAACAATCATTAATTATGTTTTGGCGATAGTTTTTTTAAAATATCGCTTAAAATAACCGGGGGGACAAAATCGGAAATGTCACCGCCCATACTTGCTATCTGTTTAACCATACTAGAGCTTAAATACATATTTTGAGCACTGGTGGTTAAAAAGACTGTTTCAACCCGAGGGTTGAGTTTTTTATTGGTAAGCGCCATTTGAAATTCGTATTCAAAATCCGACATAGCGCGTAAACCCTTAATAATTGCACAGGCACCTTTTTTTGCCGCATATTCTGCCAAAAGTCCATCATATAAATCAACACTGACATTTTTAATATCAGCTGTTGATTTTTTTATCATATCAACGCGTTCTTCCTCTGAAAAGGTATATTTTTTCTGTTGATTATTCATTGCAACAACAATTATTTCATCAAACATTGCTGCTGCGCGGGATATAATATCTAAATGACCTAATGTAATGCAATCGAAACTGCCGGGACAAATTGCAACACGTTTATTCATTATCTAAAACACCTTTTTATACATTGTAACGGTTATACCGCCAAATTTATATTTTTTAAACACTGAAAAATCTTCAACATTATCAAGTAGAAAAATATTTGACGGATGCTCGCAAAAAACACAACCGTAATCGCTTAATTTTGGGATCACTTTAATAAGTGCATCGGGTAAAATTCCGGCTTTATAGGGTGGATCTAAAAAAACAATGTCAAAAATCTCATTTGAGCGGGTTAAGTAAGTAGAATAATCACTGCAGATAATTGATGCTCTATCTGTAAGACCGGTAATTTCAAGATTTTTTTTAGTGACATCAATAGAAGCTTTAGCGCTATCAACAAATACGGCACTTGCCGCACCGCGGCTTAATGCTTCAATACCGAGTTGACCAGAACCGGAAAATAAATCAAGTATTCTTCTGCCCTCAATATCAAACTGTATAGCGCTGAATATTGCCTCCTTGACTTTATCAGAAGTAGGTCGGACAACATCTTTGCCTTCAAGTGTATACAGCCTTCTGCCTTTTGCTGAACCGGTAATAACTCGCATAAGAACTCACCAAATGAAAACACATAATATATCTATGTTATTATCACACTAAAACGGGGGTTTTGTCAATACCTAATTTTATGTTTTATGTTAATTTGATATTAATTGCAAAAAAAGCTTGATTTTTTATATGTTTTATGATATTATACTCTAGCATTTGATTTCACCTTTCCTTAAAAGGTGGGTTTGATGCCGAAATATCGACATTGAAGCGGGCGGTCCTCTAAGCTTTAGTTTATGAACGCTTGAAAAAATTAAGGAGGAAATTTTAATGGATGTTTTGAAGGAACTTACTGCCTCTCAGATTAAAGAGGATGCGCCCGAGATTATAATCGGTAGTACTGTTAAAGTACATGTTCGTATTAAAGAGGGCGAAAAAGAACGTATTCAGGTTTTTGAGGGTACCGTTATTGCCAAGAATAATTCCGGCATATCGGAGACTTTTACAGTTCGCCGCGTATCTTACGGTGTTGGTGTTGAGCGTGTTTTCCCGTTGCACTCTCCTATAGTTGCTAAGGTTGAGCTTGTAAGAAAAGGTCGTGTTCGCAGAGCGAAGCTTTATTATTTGCGTGACAGAGTGGGTAAAGCCGCGAAGGTTAAAGAACTTATCGGCTAATGCGCCTTTAAAGGAACGGGTTAGCGCCTGTTCCTTTTTTTAATCTTCATTTAAGGAGGGATAATATGCTTGATAATCAAAACGAGAGTATCGATTTAAAGACTGACAAAGGGTATGGTATATCATTTCCGGAATTTACATCCGGTAAAAATACTACTGAAGGCAGTATTATTAATATGGGCTTAGAGGGCCTTGATGTTATCGTATCGGCAATGATTGCGGTTATTATCCTTTTTTTGTTTGTTTTCAGAGTCCCTACTATTGACGGTAATTCTATGAACAACACTTTATTTAACGGTGAGCGTGTTATTATAAGCGATCTAATGTATGAACCACGATATGGAGATATTGTTGTTGTGTCCAGGAATTATACCAATGATTCCAATAATATTGAGCGATATTCTATGCCGATTATAAAGCGTATAATTGCCACCGAGGGACAAACGGTAGATATTGATTTTGAAAAAGGTAAGGTTTATGTTGACGGTAAGGAGCTTGAAGAAAACTATACCAAAACACCGACTAACCTATCCTATGATGTGAAGTTTCCGGTTACTGTTAAAAAGAACTGTGTCTTTGTTTTAGGTGATAATCGTAACGATTCACTTGACAGCCGTTCTTCTCAAATAGGTGACGGCGGTATGATAGATAAGCGATATATCTTAGGAAAAGCTTTCTTGAGAATTTTCCCGTTTAATAAATTCGGCAAGATAGAGTGATATGTTTTTTGATTTGCAAGCGGTTGTTGAAAACCGCTTGTTTTTATGTTAAAATATATTCGGTGATATTATGAAAAAGCGTTTTATAACTTTTATAATCGTGATAGCATCCGTGAGTGCCGTAGGTATATATCTTTTGTATCGGTTTAACTTTATTCCGCATGCAAAGTATACAGATAAAGATTTCGGCATAACAAGTTATAAAAGCTCTGTGGATAAAGATAATGACGGTCTTGATGACCAAACGGATATTTTGAATAATGTAAAAGCTTACCTTTCTACCAAGCCGAAGTATAAGAGTAAATATTATGAGGACGGGTATCCGGATGATCAATATGGTGTTTGCACTGATGTTGTAGCCAACGGGTTAAAGGGCGCCGGGTATGATTTGATGGAATTGGTTTTTGAACACAAATCTGCCAATCCTCTAAAGTATAATAATGAAAAACCCGATAAAAACATTGATTTTCGCCGAGTCAGAAATCTTAAGATATTTTTTGATGAAACGGCAATATCTCTTACTACCGATATTAAAAAAATAGACGAGTGGCAGGGCGGAGATATTGTAGTGTTTAACGGACATATTGGCATAGTATCAGAACATCGAAATAAAAACGGGGTATCGTTTGTTTATCATCATGCAAATCCCTTTCAAAGATACTATGAAGAGGATGTTTTATCAATTCGTGATGATGTTATAGGTCATTACAGAGTGAGTTAGAGGTATTTTATGAATATTGGAGCTGTAATATTTGATTTGGACGGAACGCTTTGGGATGTTGTTAATACTACTACGGTAAGTGCCAATCAAATTGCTGAAAAGCATGGATTGCCGGAAGTTAATGTTGATGATGTTCGTCGCTCAATGGGACAGCCGAGAGATGGCTCTGCAAAGATGTTTTTTCCTTATTTACCTGAACCGGAGGCTTTGTCTCTTATTGATGAGGTGATTTTGCATAATGTTGATAATCTGTTTGTCCTTGGTGGAAATCTGTATCCTGATTTAAAAGATACAATGGCAATACTTTCAAAGAAGTATAACTTATACATAGTAAGTAACACCCCGGAAATAAGATACATTGAAGCTTTTCTTGTCACTTCCGGAACAAAGGAGCTTTTTTCGGGTGTTTATGCTTCAGGTGCCGCCGGTATTACAAAAGGAGAAACGATAAAAAAGGTTAAAAATAACTTTCATCCGGATAAGGCGGTTTATGTTGGGGATTCAGTACTGGATTATTATGCCGCAAATGAGGCTGATGTACCGTTTATATGGGCTGATTACGGATTTGGCGATGTGCCGGAAGCGGATCACCGAATATCTTCACTTAATGAATTGCCGGATGTGCTTGATAAATTGTTTAATGATATAAGGGGTATTTAATATGGATTTTGTCTTTGAATTGCTTTTTGAACTGATTTTTGACAGTACAATTGAAATTGCAAGAAATGCAAAAGTAAGTAAGTGGGTAAGATATCCGTCTATTGTATTAATTTCGCTTTTTATACTCGGAATAATTGTGGCTGTCGGATATGCCGGAGTTTCCATTTTGATAAAACACGAAGACTCCGCTCAGTTAGCTGCAGGATTTGTACTTGTTTTGCTTGATGCTTTATTAATACTCTCCTGCGTTAGAAAAGTTTTCAAACAGGTTAAAAAACATAAGCCGTATAAATACAAGAGGGATAACTTATGACAGACAATAATGTAAATATAAACTGGTTTCCAGGGCATATGACAAAGGCAAAGCGAAAAATTGCCGATCAGATAAAGTTAGTTGATGCCGTGGCGGAAATTGTGGATGCCAGGATACCGGTAAGCAGTAGAAACCCTGATATACCTGAGCTTATAGGCGATAAACCGCATATAGTTTTGTTTAATAAATGCGATATGGCGGATCCTGAAAAAACAGCTGAGTGGATATCATTTTACAAAAATAATGGTATTCCTTCTATTGCTGTAGATTCAAAAAGCGGTAAGGGTGTTGCTGAATTTAAGTCGTTGGCAAAAAATACGCTGGCTGATACGCTTAAAAAATATAAAGAAAAGGGAATGTCAGGCAAAGCTCTTCGAATTATGGTTGTAGGCATACCGAATGTAGGTAAATCGTCGTTCATTAATCAACTCGTTGGTAAAGCGAAAGCAAAGGTTGAGAACCGCCCAGGAGTTACAAGGGGAAATCAGTGGTTTACGGTTGACAGTGAGCTTGAGCTTTTGGATACACCCGGAGTATTGTGGCCGAAATTTGATTCACAATCAGTAGGTGAGCATCTTGCTATTACAGGCGCTATTGCCGATAGAATTCTCGATACCGAGCTTTTAGCAATGCGGCTTATTGAAATATTAAAAGCTGATTATTTTCAGCTTGTTGCGGCACGATACGGATTGAGTGTGTTGCCTGACGATAACTATGATGCGCTCTGTGCTATTGGTAAAAAGCGTGGAATGATTATTCGTGGTGGCGAGGTTGATACTCTCAGAGCCGCTAATATGTTGCTTGAGGAATTAAGGAATTGCAAAATTGGTAAAATTACACTTGAAGGGGTGAATTTTAGTGCCTGATTTTTCCTATGAGAAAAAAGCGATTGAGAGCGGATACCGTTATATCTGCGGCGTCGATGAAGCCGGCAGGGGACCTTTGGCCGGTCCTGTTTGTGCGGCGGCGGTAATATTGCCTATTGGTATTCAAATTGAAGGATTAAATGATTCAAAAAAGCTTTCAGAGAAAAGAAGAGAGCAACTTTATGATGTTATAATAGATAGAGCTGTAAGTTATTCTGTTGCCTTTGGTACATTAGAGGAAATTGAAGAATATAATATACTTAATGCTACATATCTTGCTATGAACAGAGCAATTGAAAGTTTAAGCATAAAACCCGATTTTGCACTGATTGACGGAAACCGTGTGCCAAGCGGCATTTCAGTTGCTTGCGAAACAATTATAAAAGGTGATGCTAAGTCTTCCAGCATTGCCGCCGCATCAATACTCGCCAAAGTTACCCGTGACAGGCTTTTAATCGAGTATGATGAAAAATATCCGCAATACAATTTTAAGAAACATAAAGGCTATGGGACAAAAGAACATTATGAGGCTATAAAAAAGTATGGTGTATGCGAAGTGCACAGGCTTTCCTTTTTGAAAAATGTTATCAAGTAAAGAGCGGGCGGCAGAGCTCGGTCGCGAGGGAGAGCGAAGAGTTGCGGAATATTTAAGGCGAAAAGGGTATATAATTTTAAGACGAAACTGGAGAGACAGTCGCTTCGGAGAAATTGATATTATTGCAGAAAACCGCGAGAATATTGTTTTTGTGGAAGTTAAAACGCGTAGTGGGGATGCCATTGTTTCCGGAGTGCAGGCGATTGACAGGAAAAAAGTTTACCGAACAAAGAATGCGGCAATGGTTTTTATGAGAAAGCTTAATACTGATTTGCCTCCCAGAATAGACGTTGCAGAAGTAACTGTTATTAAAAACTCGGACAATAAACAAATATGGAAATTAAACTACATTAAATCTGCAATGTAGGGTGGTTTTTTGAAATACTTTGATTTACACTGCGATACAGCCAGTGCGTGTGCTGAAAAAGGAATTGGTTTTAATGACAATTCGTTGGCTGTTTCTGCAAATAAAGGTAAAATATTTACTGAGTGGTATCAATGCTTTGCTGTGTTTATAAATGACACTTCTATTGATCCGAAAACTGAATATCGTAAGCAGATTTCCGGTATAAAATATAAAATTAAAGATTACGGCATCAATCCCATTTTCACCCTTGAAAATGCGTTACCTATTGATAGCATTGATTTTATAAACGAGTTGGTACGCGATAGTATTTCCGCTGTTACACTTACATGGAACGGTGAAAATATGCTTGCCGGGGGCGTGGACACAGATGCCGGGCTTAAGAATTTTGGCAGATGTGTTATACATAAACTAAATGAACATAATATTGCCGTTGACCTGTCTCACCTTAACAGGAAAAGTTTTTATGAGGTGTTAGGTGAGGCGGAAATTATATTTGCCAGTCATTCATGCTGTGATAAAACACATCATCATAAAAGAAATCTTACCGACGAACAGCTAAAACTGATTGCCGATAGAGAGGGCATAATAGGGGTATGCTTCTATCCCGAATTTTTAGGCACTAAATATGCATTTGAGGGAGTATGGAGACATATTTATCATATGCTGAATATTGGTCTTGAAAATAATATTGCTATTGGTTCGGATTTTGATGGCGCTACTATGTCCGCAGAGCTTGACGGTGTTGATAAAATACCTGAATTATATAGATTTTTAATCAGTAAAGGGATAGGTAATGATATCTTGAATAAAGTTTTTTTTGAAAATGCAAAAAAATTCTTTAAAAAGCTTTGACAAGCACATAACAATGTAATATAATTATGGCACTGAAAAGAAGGGGAAGTATGTTCCATGAATTTTGTGAGTACAAGGAATAACAAAATTAAAGTCAGCTCTGCCTACGCTATAGCACATGGCATTTCATCCGAAGGTGGGCTGTTTTTGCCCGAGAGCATACCAACAATAAGTCACGATGAATTTAATTGCCTTGCATCTAAATCTTATATTGATCGCGCTGCTTTCATACTGAGTAAGTTTTTAACGGATTTTACCGTTGAAGAGATTGAGTATTGTGTAAAAGGCGCATATACCGATAGCTTTGATAATAATAATCCTGCGCCACTTGCAAAGCTTGGGGATAATACCGAAATAATTGAGCTTTGGCATGGTCCTACCTGTGCTTTTAAAGATTTGGCGCTTCAGCTTTTGCCTTATCTTATGACTACCGCGGCTAAAAAAGAAAATGACGGTAAAAAAATTGTTATTCTCGTTGCCACTTCCGGAGATACAGGTAAGGCGGCTCTTGAAGGTTTTAAGAATGTTAAGGACACTGAAATAATTGTCTTTTATCCTTGTGACGGAGTAAGCGTTACTCAGAAGCTTCAGATGTCGTCACAAGAAGGGGATAATGTTCATGTTTTTGGCATAAAGGGAAATTTTGACGATGCACAAACCGGAGTTAAAAGAATATTTACCGACGATAGTGTTAAGGCAAAACTCGATGAGAACGGTTACGAGTTTTCTTCTGCAAATTCAATAAACTGGGGTAGATTGGTACCGCAGATAGTATATTATGTTTCTGCTTACTGTGATATGCTGAACGAAGGAAAAGATCTGTCTAACGGATTTAATGTTACTGTACCCACAGGTAATTTCGGAAACATACTTGCCGCATATTTTGCAAAGGCTATGGGTACGCCGATTAATAAGCTGATTTGTGCTTCAAATAGAAACAAAATTCTTACTGATTTTATTAATACCGGCATATATGATAAAAACAGAGAGTTTTATACAACAATTTCTCCGTCTATGGATATTTTGGTTTCTAGTAACCTTGAACGAATGCTTTACATATTAGCAGGCGGTGACGATCAATATGTAGCCGATCTTCAGGATAAGCTTGCCAAAAACGGTTGCTTTGAAGTCAATGATTCCGTTAAAAACAGTCTTAAAGATGTTTTCTACGGTGGATATTGTGATGATGAAAAAACGCTTGATACTATAGCTAAGGTGTATAAGGATTTCGGATATCTTTGCGATACACATACGGCAGTTGCAATTTGCGTTGCGAACGAGTATCGTCAGACGTCCGGCGATAACAGACCTATGGTTATTGCATCAACTGCTTCGCCGTATAAATTCACAAAAAGTGTGCTTTCTTCAATTTCTGATTCTATTCCTGAAGATGAATTTGAGGCAATCGATTTGCTTAACGAGATAACAGGTGTTAATACACCTAAGCCCATTTCAAATCTTCGCAGCAAGCAAATCAGATTTAGCGAAGTGATTGATAAAACAGCGCTTGATAAGGCGGTATTTAAAAGTCTTAATATTTAAATGAATATCCGAGCCTAATGGCTCGGATATTTGGCAGTAATCAGCAATTGTCTCTGCATTTAAAGGTGTCACAGCAGGTTTCGCTTGTGCTTTTTGCAGTACTGTTTCCAACAGCGATTTTACCAGCCATACATTTGTTGTTTTCATCGTGATAAGTGCAGTTTTTAACGCTGCAATCAATACAGTGTTCGGTTCTACATTCTGACATATAATTCATCCTTTCCGGCATTTAGCCGTAATTATTATGTGCATTTTGCATTATTTTATGATGGGAGGTATCTTATGAGATTATTTGCAATTTCCGATCTTCATTTATCGCTTTCAACAAATAAATCTATGGATGTTTTTCCGGGATGGGATAACTATGTTGAACGCATAAGAAAGAATTGGCAAAGTATAGTAAGTGAAGATGATACTGTAATAATAGCAGGCGATATTTCCTGGGCGACCACTCTCGATGAGGGTTTTGAAGATTTTAAGTTTATTAATAGCTTAAACGGCAGAAAAATACTAATTAAGGGCAACCACGATTTTTGGTGGTCCACTGCATCAAAAATTAAAAAATTTTTCAAAGAGAATTGTTTTGATACGATTGACATTCTTCATAATAATTGCTATTTTGATGGTGAAATTGCGGTTTGCGGCAGTCGGGGCTGGGTGTATGACGGTACCGGTGAAAAAGATATAAAGGTTATAAATCGAGAATGTGGAAGACTTGAGCGCTCTATTGCTTCAGCTTTAGGTAAAGGCGGTGAGCCGATTGTGTTCTTGCATTATCCTCCGGTGTTTGGTGATTATGTAAGCGAGGAAATTATTACTGTTTTAAAAAAATATAAAATCAGTAAAGTTTATTACGGGCATATTCACGGCAACAGCGCTTATAAAGCATTGCCTGAATATGACGGAATTTCTTTTAAAATATTATCTGCTGACTGGGTTGATTTTACTCCGATATTAATTAGAAAATGCGGAAAATTTGAATAATTTTTTAAAAAATTAAAAAGATATGGAAATTTAAGGAATAATGTGTTATAATAGCTGTAATTTGTGCGGAGGTATAAAAAATGAGTCTAAAAGAAACAAAAAAACTTGAAACTAATCGCTATCAACTTGAAATCTTGATTGATGGCGAGCGTTTTCGCGAAGCAATTAAGGAAGCTTACAAGAAAAACGGTAAAAAAATAAATGTCCCCGGTTTCCGTAAGGGTAAAGCACCTTTACATATAATCGAGACATATTATGGCACCGAAGTATTTTTTGAGGATGCTTTAAATCTTCTTTATAATGACGTTGTTGAAGAAGCTATCACAGAGTCAGGTCTTAAAGTTATCGATGATAAAATGGACTTTGATTTGGTTTCCATTTCAAAAGAGGATGGCGTTGACTTTAAAGTAAGCCTTACAACATATCCTGAAATAACACTTAAAAAATATAAGGGCTTAAAGGCTGAAAAGCATGCCGTAAAAGTTGATGCTGCCGAAGTAAACGCTGAGCTTAAATCACTTGCTGAGCGTAATGCCCGTATGATTTCCGTTGAGGATAGGCCGTCTAAGAAAGGCGATACTGTAATTATTGACTTTGAAGGTTTTGTTGACGGTAAGGCGTTCGACGGCGGCAAGGCTGAAGGCAATTCCTTAGAGCTTGGCTCAGGTCAGTTCATCCCCGGATTTGAGGATCAGATTATCGGTCACAATATTGATGATGAATTTGATGTAAATGTTGAGTTCCCGAAGGATTACGGCGCACAGGAGCTTGCAGGCAAGCCTGCTGTATTCAAGGTTAAGCTCCACGAAATAAAAGTTCGTGAGCTTCCGGCGATTGACGATGAGTTTGCAAAGGATGTAAGCGAATTCGACACCCTTAAAGAGTTTAAAGCTGACCTTAAAAAGAAAGCTTTGGAGCGTAAAGAAAAAGCAGCTGAAGAAGCGGTTGAAAACGAGCTTGTGGGACAGATTGTTGACGGCATAGAGGGTGAAATTCCCGAGGCAATGTTCGAAAAGCGTCTTAATCAGTCGGTTGAGGAGTTTGCTTATCGTTTGCAGTCTCAGGGTATGGATTTTGATACATATCTTAAATATACAGGTGGTTCTATTGATGATTTCAAGAAAAACTTCCGTCCGCAGGCAGAAATGCAGGTTAAATACCGTTTAGCCCTTGAGAAAATAGTTGAGCTTGAGGGTATCAAGGCTGATGATGAGGCACTTGAGGCTGAATATAAAAAGCTTGCCGAGGGTTACGGTATTGATGTTGATAAGGTTAAAGCCGCAATTCCTGCAAGCGAGATCGAAAAGGATGTAGCCGTAGGCAAGGCAATTGATTTTGTCAAAGCAAATGCGGTTATAACCGAGGTTGAGGAGAAAAAGACCGAAAGCAAGGATGAAAAACCGGCGGCAAAAAAAGTTGCTGCTAAAAAGCCGGCTGCAAAGAAAACAACAACCGCTAAATCTGCAACGACAAAAAAGCCTGCCGCTAAAAAGACGGCAAGTGATAAAAAATAACTGTTTATAAATTTTCATAATTGTTCATAATACTTTTGATTGGAGGAAATAATTATGGATATGAGTTTAGTACCTTATGTAATTGAGCAAACGAGCCGTGGCGAGCGTTCATATGATATTTTTTCTCGCTTGCTTAATGACAGAATAATTATGCTTAATGACCAGGTTGATAATGCATCTGCCAGTGTAGTTATTGCTCAGATGCTTTATCTTGAGGGCCAGGACCCCGATAAAGATATAAATTTCTATATAAACAGCCCCGGCGGCTCTGTATCTGCCGGTATGGCAATTTATGATACTATGCAGTATATCAAATGCGATGTCAGCACTATTTGTATGGGCATGGCGGCGAGTATGGGTGCATTTTTGTTAGCGGCTGGTGCTAAGGGTAAGCGTTATGCACTTCCTAATAGTGAAATTATGATTCATCAACCCTTGGGTTCTGCGGAAGGTCAGGCGACCGATATTTTAATTCACGCAAATCACATAAAGCATATACGCAGCACAATAAATAAGATTTTAGCTGATGAAACCGGTAAGCCGCTTGAGGTTATCGAGCGCGATACCGAGCGTGATAATTTTATGACCGCTGTCGAAGCCGCAGAATACGGTCTTATTGATAAGGTAATTGACAAGAGGTAAATTATGCCTAAAGACAATAATAAGGAAATCTGTTGTTCATTTTGCGGAAAAACGCAGGATGAGGTAACAAGGCTTGTGGAAGGGCCGGGTGTTTATATTTGCGACAGTTGCATAGGATATTGCAGTTCTTTGCTTTTTGAGGATGAGAATGCATATAATGCTGTTCGCAAAAAGAAAAAAGATAACACCGAGCATACATTGCCGACGCCTGCCCAAATCAAGCAAAAGCTTGATGAGTATGTTATCGGTCAGGATGAAGCAAAGAAGACACTCTCTGTAGCGGTTTATAATCACTATAAACGCATTTATGCTGATAAAGACAGTGATGTTGAAATAGCAAAAAGTAATGTTCTTATGTTAGGTCCTACAGGTGTTGGCAAAACCTTACTTGCCCAGACACTTGCCAAGATCATTGATGTACCGATAGCAATAACGGATGCTACAACTCTTACCGAAGCCGGATATGTTGGCGAGGATGTTGAGAACATTCTTCTTCGTCTTATTCAAGCGGCGGATTATGATATAGAAAAAGCCGAACACGGAATAATCTATGTTGATGAAATTGATAAGATAGCAAGAAAATCCGAAAACGCCTCTATAACGCGTGATGTAAGCGGCGAGGGTGTGCAGCAGGCACTTCTTAAAATCCTTGAGGGTACAGTTTCAAATGTTCCGCCACAAGGCGGCAGAAAACATCCTCAGCAGGAATTTATTCAGATAGATACTACTAATATTTTGTTTATCTGTGCCGGTGCTTTTGACGGTATCGAAAAGGTTATAGAGCGTAGAATAGGCGGAGGAAGTTTAGGCTTTGGCGCCGATGTTAAATCTCCAAAAAGCGTGGAAGCACAATCCCTTTGTTCTACCGCAACGCACAGAGATTTGGTTAAATTCGGTCTTATACCTGAACTTGTTGGTAGACTTCCGGTTATAACCGCGCTTAGTCCTATGGATAAGGATACTTTAATTCGTATTATGACCGAGCCTAAAAACTCTATTGTTAAACAATATACAGAACTTTTCAGACTTGACGGTGTTGAATTAAAATTTGAGGATGCGGCGCTTGAGAGAATAGCGGAGCTGACTATTGAGCGTAAAACCGGCGCGCGCGGACTTCGCTCGATTATAGAAAGCGTACTTAAAGATTTAATGTTTAATACACCTTCCGATAAAAGTATTAAAGAGATTGTAATTACAAAAGAAATTGTTGATGCTAATTAAAAAAAAGTATTGACAAATTGTTTTACGGGTGTTATAATTCACCCATATTTAAAAAGGCTGTGACGAAGACGGTTTGAATTCAAGTTTTCAGAGAGTCGGCGGTAGGTGTGAGCCGATAATAAAAATTCAGTTGACCAATCACTTCCGAGCCGGTAGCCCGAAAGGCGGATGCCGAGTAGATGTTACCCGTGATTGCTGCGTAAAGGCATAGGGGTTGTTTGACCTTAAAGTGGTAGGTTTTTTACCTGCAATTTGAGTGGTACCGCGGATGATTTTTCACCCGTCTCAAAGAAATTTGAGACGGGTGTTATTTTTTTAGTGAAGGAGAGTTATTTATGGCTGTAAGAAGCGAAGATAAGTTGAAGGAGATAGCCTTTCGAATTAAGGAGATGCGAGAGATTACCGGAATTTCTGTTGAAGAAATGGCAAAAAAAACCGAAGTTAGCGTTGTAGAATATAAAGATTATGAGGCTGGCAAGCTTGATTTTCCGTTTACATTTATACATAAGTGTTCTCAGGTGCTTGGCATTGGTATAACAGATTTGCTTGAGGGAGAAAGCGCCCACCTATCTTCATATACGGTAACCAGGAGGGGTATGGGACAGCAGACCGCTAAAGAAAGCGGAATTGAGATACAAAATCTGGCGCCGTTCTTTGATAAAAAAATTGCTGAACCTTATTGGGTCAGGTACTCTTATGATGCATCCTTGCAGGATAAACCTATTCATCTCACAAAACATTCCGGTCAGGAATTTGATTTGGTTTTAAGCGGTAAATTAAAGGTTCAAATAGGAGATCATATAGAGCTTCTTAATGAAGGCGACAGCATCTATTATAACAGCTCTACACCTCACGGTATGATCGCTGTGGACGGAAGAGATTGTCTTTTTGCCGCAATTGTCATGCCGGGTGAGGAGAGTGATCAGGAAAAAATTATTGAGCCGTATATATTCCCGCATAAAAAGCTGACAGGTAATTATGTTTCGTCAAAATTCATCAATACGGTTGAGGATTCAGACGGCAGACTTCAGGAAATATCTTTTAATAACGAGAATAAGTTTAATTTTGCTTTTGATATAGTTGATGAGCTCGGTCGCAAAAAACCGGAGAAGCTTGCGATGCTTCACATTGATAAAAACAAAGTTGAGCGCAGATTTACATTCAGGGATATGAAACGTTACTCCGCCCAAACGGCTAACTATTTCAAATCTCTCGGTATTAAAAAGGGCGATAGAGTAATGCTGGTTCTTAAACGCCATTATCAGTTCTGGTTCAGTATTTTGGCACTTCATAAGCTCGGCGCAGTAGCTATTCCTGCAACTAATCTTTTGCAAGAGCATGATTTTGATTATAGATTTAAAGCTGCCGGTGTTTCGGCTATAGTTTGCACTGCAGACGGTGATGTTGCCGCTCACGCTGATGCCGCGGCTGAGCATTGTCCTTCGGTAAATCTCAAAATAATGGTTGGGGGCTCTCGCAAAGGTTGGCATAATTTTGACGAGGAGTTTTCGCTTTACAGCGCTCATTTTTACCGTGGGGATGACAGCGCGTGCGGTGATGATCCGATGATTATGTTCTTTACTTCAGGCACTACCGGATATCCTAAAATCGCAGTTCACAGTTACAAATATGCATTAGGTCACTACATAACTGCTAAGTATTGGCACGGCGTTGATCCCGACGGATTACATTTCACTATTTCCGAAACCGGATGGGGAAAAGCACTTTGGGGCAAGCTTTATGGCCAATGGCTTTGTGAGGGTGCGGTATTTACCTACGATTTTGACCGTTTTTCTGCCGCTGATATTCTGCCAATGTTCAAAGAACACAACATAACTACATTTTGCGCGCCTCCTACAATGCTTCGTATGATGATAAAAGAAGATATTTCAAAATACGATTTGTCTTCCATAAAGCATATGACTACTGCCGGTGAAGCACTTAATCCTGAGGTGTATAGGCAATTTAAGAAAGCAACCGGACTTAAAATAATGGAAGGCTTTGGTCAAACCGAGCTTACTTTAGTTATAGCAAATCTTATGGGCAATACTCATAAGCTCGGCTCAATGGGAAAACCTACGCCGCTATATGATGTTGATATACTTGACTCTGACGGCAACAGTGTGCCGGTAGGTGAAACGGGTGAGATAGTAGTAAAAACATCCGAGTTGATTCCTTGCGGTCTTTTTAAGGGATATTATAACGACCCTGAAAACACGGCTGAGGTTTGGCATGACGGTTACTATCACACCGGCGATACCGCTTGGCGCGATGAGGATGGATTTTATTGGTATGTAGGCCGCGTTGATGATGTTATAAAATCATCGGGCTATCGTATAGGACCGTTTGAAATAGAGAGCGTTATAATGGAGTTGCCGTATGTTTTAGAGTGCGGCGTTTCAGCAGCTCCTGATCCTATCAGAGGTCAGGTAGTAAAGGCGAGTATCGTTCTTGTAAAGGGCACAGAGGGTACCGAGGAATTAAAGAAGGAAATACAGGATTATGTAAAATCCAAAACTGCTCCTTATAAGTACCCGAGAATAGTTGTTTTCCGCGATGAGCTTCCTAAAACAATAAGCGGTAAAATACAGCGCAATAAACTCTGATTTCCTCTTGACAAACAAATATTTGTGTGCTAAAATACTTAGGTCAAAGGCGATGACGAAGAGGGCATTTGGATAGGCTTTCAGAGAGCGGACGGTTGGTGCAAGTCCGTAAGCGAACCCTTATGTTGTAACTTCCCAGCCGGAAGGAAGAAAGTCGGGTTTCCGATTAGTAGAACCTTCCCGTGATTGCTGCGTAAAGGCATATGAGTTGTTGGACTCTGAGAGGTGGCGGCGCAAGTCGCAATTTGAGTGGTACCGCGGGTAGATGATTTACTCGTCTCAAAGTATTTTAGCTTTGGGGCGAGTTTTGTTTTTAAGCCCTAAGGGGAGGTAAAAAATGGAGAAACTAACCGGTCTTGATTACAAAATTCACGAAATGGCGGCGAGAATTAAGGAGCTTCGTGAAATTGTTGGATTATCAACCGCGCAGATGGCGGAAAAAACCGATGTTACCGAGCAGGATTACATAAATGCCGAAAACGGTAAAACCGACCTTAATTTTGCGTTTATATACCGTTGTGCCGGTGTGTTCGGTGTGGACGTTACCGATATTATCGAGGGTCACAGTCCAACGCTTCGCTCTTATACGCTTACGCGCAAAGGTGCCGGTCAGCGCATTGATAACGCTCACGGAATGACCTATTATAATTTGGCTCCGGCTTTCAGAAAGCGTATTGCTGAGCCTTTATATGTTAAAAGTGTATTCAGCGAAGAGGCACAAACTAAGGATATTGAGCTTACTACTCATAGGGGTCAGGAATGTGATATTGTAATATCAGGTCAGCTTAAAGTTCAGGTCGGCAATCATACCGAGGTTTTGAATGCCGGCGATACTATTTATTATGATAGCTCCACACCTCACGGAATGATAGCCGTAGGCGGTGAGGATTGTTATTTCTATGCGATTGTATTAAATCCCACAGGCGACCCGATACCCGAGCTTTCGGGTGCTAACGAGCTTACCGCGGCGGCACCTGTTAAATTTGATACCAAACAGAGAATTTACCATAAGTTTATTGATGTTAAAAAGGATGAAAACGGAACTCCTACATCAATAAAGTTTAAAAATGACGATAAGTTCAACTTTGCTTTCGATATTGTTGACGGTATTGCGGAAAAGCAACCGGATAAGCTGGCTATGCTATATGTTTCCAAGGATAAAAAGGAACATAGATTTACATTCAGTGATATGAAAAAGGCGTCTGCGAGATGTGCTAACTACTTTATGTCTTTGGGTATTAAAAAAGGCGATAAGGTAATGCTGGTGCTTAAACGCCATTACCAGTTCTGGTTTTGTATGTTGGCGCTTAATAAGCTCGGTGCTATTGCAATACCCGCAACAAATCAGCTTCAAGAGCACGATTTTGAGTATCGCTTCAAAGCGGCAGGGGTTAAGGCAATTGTCTGCACGGCGGACGGGGACACTGCACACCAGGTTGATATTGCCGCGGCTAATTGCCCCACACTTGAACATAAATTGATTGTTAACGGCACAAGGGACGGATGGCGCAATTTTAATGCCGAGTATGAAGTATATCGTTCTCATTTTGAGAGAACAGATGAGTCACCCTGCGGTGATGATTTGATGCTTATGTATTTTACTTCCGGCACAAGCGGTTATCCAAAAATTGCCACCCATACGCACAGATATCCGCTCGGTCATTTCCATACTGCAAAATATTGGCATAATGTTGACCCGGACGGCTTGCATTTCACTATTTCCGATACGGGATGGGCAAAAGCTATGTGGGGTAAGCTCTACGGCCAGTGGCTTTGTGAAGCGGCAACATTCGTATATGATTTTGACCGTTTTGATGCGGCGGACATATTGCCGATGTTCAAAAAATATAATATCACAACATTCTGCGCTCCTCCTACAATGCTTCGTATGATGGTTAAGCAGGATATTTCAAAATATGATTTGTCTTCAATTAAGCATATGACAACTGCCGGCGAAGCGCTTAATCCTGAGGTGTACAGGCAGTTTAAGAAAGCGACGGGGCTTAGTATCCTTGAAGGCTTCGGTCAGACCGAGAGCACTATGATTATCGGTAATCTTCGCGGTGCTCCGCATAAAATCGGCTCAATGGGTAAACCGGCGCCTATCTATGATGTTGACATAGTTGACCCGGACGGCAACAGTGTGCCTACCGGAGAGACGGGAGAAATTGTTATCAATATCAAAAACGGTCTCCCTTGCGGTCTTGCAATAGGTTACTACGGTGACGAGGAAAAAACAAAGGATACCTGGCGTGACGGACTTTATCACACCGGCGATACCGCTTGGCGCGATGAGGACGGATTTTATTGGTATGTAGGCCGCGTTGATGATGTTATAAAATCATCGGGCTACAGAATAGGACCGTTTGAAATAGAGAGCGTTATAATGGAACTGCCGTATGTTTTGGAGTGCGGTGTTTCAGCGGCTCCTGATCCTATCAGAGGTCAGGTGGTAAAGGCGAGTATTGTTCTCGTAAAGGGCACAGAGGGTACAGAGGAGTTAAAAAAAGAAATACAGAATTATGTGAAATCCAAAACCGCTCCTTATAAATATCCGAGAATAGTTGTCTTCCGTGATGAATTACCAAAGACTATAAGCGGTAAAATTAAGCGAAACGAGCTATAATGGAGGTTTGTTTATGGATTATAAGCGAATAACCATTGTTTGCGGCCACTATGGAAGCGGTAAAACAAATGTAGCTCTCAATATGGCTTATGAGCAAAAGGAAAGCGGTAAAGATGTTTCTATTGCCGACCTTGATATTGTAAATCCGTATTTCAGAACGAAGGACAGTATTGATGAGTTGAATAGACGCGGCATAAATCTTATTTGTTCCGATTATGCCGGAACTAACCTTGATATACCAGCCCTGCCTGATGAGATGTATTCAATAACCGATAATAAGCACAAGAGCTTTGTACTTGATATCGGTGGGGATGATAGGGGAGCTTTGGCGCTCGGTCGTTTAGCACCGGCAATCATTAAGGAAAACAATTACAGTATGATTGCCATAATCAATATGTATCGCCCGTTAACGAGGGATACCGATTCTACGGTTGAGGTGCTTCGCGAAATTGAATATGCCGGAGGAATAAATTTCACCGCAATTATAAACAATTCCAACTTAGGTGCGGATACTACCGCGCAGGATGTTATAGCATCCTTGCCTTACGCCGAAAAAATATCAAAGGCTATGAATTTACCTGTTATTGCGACAAGCGTAAACGAAAAGTTGAAGAATGAATTAATCGGTAAAATAAGTAATTTATATACTATGAATTTACAAAATTCTCTAATAAATAAGGAGTGTTGAATATGCCAAAACTTACATTCAAAACCGATTTTTGTAAGGGTTGCGGACTATGTGTAGACGTATGTCCGAAAAAAGTGCTTGCATTATCGGCAGAAAAAATCAACAAGAAAGGACATCATCCCGTAGAAGCCGTAAACCCCGATGACTGTATCGGCTGTGCTTTCTGCGCCACAATGTGTCCCGATTGCATTATTAAGGTAGAAAGGTAGGGTGTAAAATGGCTGATAAAGTACTTATGAAAGGTAACGAGGCAATAGCCGAAGCCGCTATAATTGCCGGTTGCCGTCACTATTTCGGTTATCCTATTACACCGCAAACCGAGGTCGCCGCTTATATGGCAAAGAAAATGCCTAAAATCGGCGGAACATTTTTGCAGGCGGAAAGCGAAATTGCCGCTATAAATATGGTTTACGGTGTATCAAGCGCAGGCAAGCGCGTTATGACATCTTCGTCAAGTCCCGGAATTTCTCTTAAAGGAGAGGGACTTTCATATCTTGCAGGTGCCGACCTTCCGGCATTTGTTGTTAATGTTCAAAGAGGCGGTCCGGGTCTTGGTGGTATTCAGCCTTCACAGTCTGATTATTTTCAGTCGACACGCGGCGGCGGTCACGGCGACTATCGAATGATAGTTTACGCACCGGCTTCTGTTCAGGAAATGGCTTCGCTTACCGTTAAAGCATTTGAGTCGGCGGATAAATACAGAATGACTGCTATGATTTTGGCTGACGGTACTATGGGACAAATGATGGAGCCTGTTGACCTTGATGCATTAAAGGTAAATCCGGCACCTGAAAAGCCGTGGGCTACTACGGGTACCGATATGAAGAGAGAGCATAATATTATAAATTCTCTCTACCTAAAACCCGAAGAACTCGAAAAGGTAAACTTTGAGCGTTATGAGCGTTATAAAACCGTTGAAGCCAACGAAGTTATGTATGAAGAGTATCTTATGGATGATGCGGAAATCTGCGTTGCGGCTTTCGGTATAGCGGCGCGTGTTTCCAAAAATGCTATCAATGTGGCGAGAGCAAAGGGAATTAAGGTAGGTATGATAAGACCTATAACCCTTTGGCCGTTCCCGAAGAATGTATTTAAGAAAGCCGCCGAAAAGGCGCATACATTTATAAGTGTTGAGCTTTCTATGGGTCAGATGATAGAGGATGTAAAGCTCTCAACAGAGTGTAAAGCAAATTATGTACTTTGCAACCGTGTGGGCGGTATGATACCGCTTCCCGAGCAGGTACTCGAATGTATTGAAAACGCAGCGAAAGGAGAGCAAAAATAATGGTAGTATTTGAAAAACCTAAGGCACTTTGCGATGTGCCGCTTCACTATTGCCCGGGTTGCACTCACGGTATAGTTCACCGTTTAGTAGCCGAGGCTATTGATGAATTCGGAATTGAAGGTAAAACTATTGGTATTGCGCCTGTTGGCTGCTCGGTTATGGCATACGATTATTTTAACTGCGATATGATTGAGGCGGCTCACGGCAGAGCGCCGGCGGTAGCAACCGGCGTAAAGCGCGCGGACCCGAGTAAAATTGTATTTACATACCAGGGTGACGGCGATTTAGCTTCAATCGGTATGGCTGAAACAGTTCACGCCGCCGCAAGAAACGAAAACATAACCATTATCTTTATCAATAATGCAATTTACGGTATGACCGGCGGTCAAATGGCGCCTACATCACTTCCCGGTCAGGTAACACAGACCTCCCCTTACGGCAGAGATGTAAAGCTGTGCGGTTTCCCCGTTAAAGTTTGCGAGATGTTATCTGAGCTTGACGGCGCAGAGTATATTGAGCGTGTTGCGGTTAATAACATTAAGAATATAAATGCTGCAAAGAAGGCAATTAAAAAGGCTTTCCAAAATCAGATAGAGGGCAAAGGTTTCTCACTTGTTGAGGTTATTTCAAGCTGTCCTACAAACTGGGGACTTACTCCTCAGAACGCCCTAAAATGGATAGACGAAAAAATGATACCTTATTATCCGCTTGGCGTTTATAAAGACAGGTCTGCAAAGGGGGAGCGAATAGTATGAAAACAACAGAGTATTTGTTCGCCGGATTTGGCGGTCAGGGCATACTGTTTGCCGGAAAATTTGCGGCATATAAAGGACTTATTGAGAATAAGCAGGTGAGCTGGCTACCGTCATACGGTCCTGAAATGCGCGGCGGCACTGCAAGCTGCAGTGTAATAATCGGTGATGAACCGGTAGGCTCGCCGATAGTTTCAAAGCCGGATGTGCTTATTGCTATGAATTTGCCGTCACTTGACAGATATGAGGATAGCGTAGTACCCGGCGGAATGATATTTGCCGATTCTTCGCTTATTGAGCGCAAGGTAAAGCGTGACGATGTCAAGGTTTTCTATATCCCTGCTACAAAGCTCGCGGATGAAAACGGTATCGGTAAGCTCGCAAATATGATTATCGTAGGAAAGATACTCAAAGAAATGGATGAGTATAACGAGGAATCGGTAATAGCGGCGCTTAAAAAGGTGGTTTCCGCAAAGCACGCAGATATGCTTGATATAAACCTCAAAGCCATAAAGACCGGCTTTGAAAACTAAGGGGGGTATTTTAATGAATATTACAATTAAGTTGACTGATAAACCTAAGCAAAAGCCTGATAGCTCGGTTTTGGGATTTGGTAAATATTTTACAGACCATATGTTTATTATGGACTATGTAGAGGGCGAAGGCTGGAAGGATGCGCGCATTGTACCGTTTGAAAATATTTCCCTTCACCCTGCATCAACGGTTTTGCATTACGGCTCTGAGATTTTTGAAGGTCTTAAAGCCTACCGCCGTGCTGACGGCAAGGTTCAGCTTTTCAGACCTATGGAGAATATCCGCCGTATGAACCGATCTGCTGAGCGTATGTGCTTACCTACTATACCTGAAGATGATGCTCTTGAGGCGCTTACTAAGTTTGTGGAAACAGAAAAGGAGTGGACACCGTCTGCTCCCGGCACTTCACTTTATCTTCGTCCGTTTATGTTCGGTAACGATGAGTCGTTAGGCGTTCATTCGGTTAAGAATGCCACCTATGTTATAATTGCTTCGCCTGTTGGAAGCTATTATAAAGAGGGTATCAATCCGGTTAGCATTATGATAGAGTCTGAGGATGTAAGAGCTGTAAGAGGCGGTACGGGTGAAGCTAAATGCGGCGGTAACTATGCCGCAAGTAACCGTGCAGGCAAACGCGCTGAGGATAAGGGCTATTCACAGGTTTTGTGGCTTGACGGCGTAGAGCGCAAGTACATTGAAGAAGTAGGCGCTATGAATGTTATGTTCAAGATTGACGGCGTTATTGTTACACCTGCGCTTTTAGGCTCAATTCTTCCGGGTATTACAAGAAAATCCTGCATTGAGGTTTTAAAGGACAAAGGATTTAAGGTTGAAGAAAGAAAACTCAGCGTTGATGAGTTGGAAGAAGCGCTTAAAGCCGGCAAGCTCGAAGAGGCGTGGGGTTGCGGTACAGCGGCGGTTGTATCTCCTATCGGAGAGCTTAATTATAAGGGTGAAAAATTCATCATAAACGATGGCAAGATAGGCGATGTAACTCAAAACCTTTATGATACTCTTACCGGTATCCAGTGGGGTAAAACCGAGGATAAATACGGTTGGACTTATATGATAGGTTAAAAAAATACTTGCAAAATAAAAAAATGTGTGTTATACTACCAAATGTTCAAATGCGTTGAAGGAATTATTCTTTGTAAAAGGCGTTTTAAGAGAGTCGGTGTTTGGTGAAAACCGATAGCGATTTTGCAGGGAAGTCTCATTTCTGAGCAGAGCTTCTGAATTTAGTAAGAGGCTACGGATTGTCCCGTTATCATGGCAAGAGGCTTTTTTGAGCTTTCCGAGAGGCAGGTTTTTATCTGCAATCGGGGTGGTACCGCGAATTTTATTCGTCCCCGAAGTCGTTTTACGGCTTCGGGGACTATTTTTGTTTTAAGTGAGGTATTCTTATGAAAAAAATCCTTGTGGCAGATGCTACTATCAGTGAGAATTATGCGAATTTCGGGTTTAATGACAGTATAGAAATTGCAAGGCAACTTGAAAAACTAAAAGTTGATATAATTGAATTACCGAGGATATCAAGTGCCGCTAAGGACGGACTGCTTATTAAAACCATTTCCTCCTTTGTTAAATCAAGTATTTTATCGGTTGACGGCGGTGTTACATCACAGGATATAGAGCTTGCGGCAAGTATGTTATCATCTGCCGAGAAGGCAAGGCTCAGAATTTCACTTCCGGTATCAGATGTAGGTATGGAATATACTTTTCATAAGAAAGCCCCCGCTATGATTAAACTGTGCGGCGAGCTTGTTTCTCACGCTGTAAGTGTGTGTGATGATGTTGAATTTTGCGCGCTTGATGCTAC
>CACXEV010000079.1 GCA_902766755.1 Oscillospiraceae bacterium
ACGGAGCATTGGACGTTTTCCCTTGCGTACTGTACGGCATAATGGCACCGTTTATGGTGATCTGTCTAAGCCGTCTTCTTGAAAAAGTCACACTGCTTAATAAAGCACTCATCTGGATTGGATTCCGCACACTTCCGATTTTGCTTGTCCATATGGCGATATCTACCTTCATAGGAAGACTAACGGGCATTGAACCAAGAGTTATCGGGCAGTATGGAGCTAAAATGGGAGAAAGCGCACTCAACTTCGCACTTACCCTTGCCGTAATCGTTGCCTACCGCATCGTTTGGGAGTTTATATTAAAGAAGATACATAAGAATAAACTGTCGGCGTAAATGCGCGTTAAAAAACACACCCCTTGAACCTGCGTTCAAGAGGTGTGTTTTGGTATTGTCTTATTACTTTGTTGTTAAACTCGCATACTGACTATTTATCTTTGTGCATCAAAAAACACTTTTCATCACTGTGAGTCTCTTTCCTCAATGGCGTCTAAGGCGCCTTTTATGTAAGCTTTTGTCAGGTTATCAAGCGGTATGCCATACTGTTTAGAGATAACTTTAAAAATATCGAGCGGTAAACTTAAATCACCATCCGTATATTTTGCGCCTATGTATCTGCCAAGTCCAAAAGATTCAATAAGCAACTGCGTAGGCTCGATGCTATCACTCCACATTTTCTCAACATATTTCCAAAATCGCTTTGCCAGTTTGTTATGTATAATGAACAATATCGTTGAAATAACAAAACCTATGACTATCATTAGAAGCACGGTTATCCAAACAGGTAAAAATGCTTGCGCCATATAAAAATCAGACCATCCACCGTTTTTTTCTCCTATGATTATAACCATGAAAAAGTAGACTGCCATGTAAACCCAATAAGGGATCAATGTGAGCAGTGATTCCGAGCACTTAAATTCAACCCCTGTTTCAACGCACTGAAATAGGGCTATTGTGAGTGCGGGAGTAATTATATGAAGCAAGAAATTAATGCCCGATACCGCCATTGCCCCGTGTGCGGGAAGTATAAGTGTTAATGCCGAAACCAGTGTAATAGCAAGACAATTCGCGGCGGTATACTGAAGCAATACGATCCAGCGAGGTAAAACAAATCTCTTTTTTCTGATTCCTTCGACAGCGTATGGTATCATAAAAGCCGCCGCCACAGCGGACAAAATATTCGACAATACCGTGAAATATTTTAAGGGATATTCATAATTGCCCTTATAGTTTTCCACCATATAAAATATTGACATTAGTGCACAGACAAATATCAATATTCCCGCCACCAGAGCAACAATACTTCGTGTTTCCTCAAGCGCAATTAAATATTTCTTTTTGGGCTTTATTATGTTCCGGCGCATTAGTTTTCTCCTTATGAGTTTATATGTCCTTAAAATACAATAAAATTATAGCATAAACTATTGAAAATTAAAAGTGTTTTAAGATCTTGTATTCACGAACTTTTGGTCGTGGTAGGGATAAAAGAAAAGCAGAGTCTGAACCCGGATTGGGTCAGGCCCTGCCTGTGGTGCGAGTACTGATAACGGACTTAATGAAAACACTACAAAACCAATAGTTTTCGGTGTCGAACAATCATATTCGTAGAAAAAATGAATTTGGCCCCAGATCCATCAACATTTCCTTTTATCAAACTTTAACTAATTTAGAAGTGATTTTCTTATTAGATTGCGAAATGTTGACTTGATTAATCTTTTTTGTAAATTTTATCTGCTTAACTTTTTCGCTTTCCCATTCGCAACGAGTACAAATTATTCTATTGTAATAAGCATCAAATTCGGCAATTGAGCCACATTTTGGACAAATTTTACACATAATTGATAATCTCCTTTATGATTCATGGTTCATACTGGTAAAATTTAAAGAACGCCCTAAAAGTAACACCTTCAAAAGGTTTGGCTATAACATTGGCTTCTTTGAAAATCTCTTTTGCTTCTTGCACAGGATATGGCTCAAAATATACTACGTTTTTTATCCCAGATTGAACAATTTTATTTGCGCATAGATTACAAGGGAAAGTAGTAACATACATGGTTGACCCACTCAAATCTGTGCCTCGGCCAACCAAATTTAGGATTGCACTTTCTTCGCCATGCAGTGAACGACAAAGTTCTAATAATTTGACGTTTGATTTTACTGCGTTGCAACCATTTTCAATATCGACATTTAAGTTATTACATATTTTTTCGCTAATTTCTTTACGCTTAATGTCTCTATAACACTTGCCATAATGACTTTTGCATTCTTGTAATCCTATTGGAACACCATTAAATCCGGAGCTTATAATACGATTATACTTGTCAGCAATTATTGCCCCAACTTTCCTTTTGTAGCATTTTGATCTTCTTCCGCTTGTGTATGCCGCTGCCATTAATGTTTCTGGCAAAGTAGGATTGGAATTTTGCGGATCACGCAGGGCTTTTAGATATGCTTCAATCTTAGATTTCATATTTTGATAATTTTCATTATCTGCATTACATAGAAAATCCTCATTATTAAGTATTATAAGGTCTGATTCAAAAAAGCAATCAGATATTCTCTGACCATAAACTGGTTCTAAAAGACCTTTATCTTTTGCTTCGTCTGCATCAAAAGTGTCTTTAGAGTTATTATATGTCGACTTAACTCTGTTCCATCGAACATCATAATCTGCAAAAACGCCAATGAGGATAAATTCTGTGTATTTATTCCTGAAAAAATATATTTCTGAAGGATTTCTGATGCTTTCAACTACAAAATTTTGTTGAGGATCCTTAGAAATAATATCATCAATTTTCTCAGCAAGATATTGTGGATTGCTTTCTCGCAAAGTATTTCCATAGTCTTGCAAATCTTTTCTGCTGGCCGCACATTTTCCGTGCTTTTTTTGGTATTCTTCTCGTAAAATCGTCGATAAAGATAATGCTTTAAAGTCCAACTTCTCAAAAAAGTTCTTTGATAAATAACTCGTTCCACTTCCAAAGGCGCCTGTAAGGCCTATTATCACTCGTTGTATCTTAACTCACCCCTCACACATTGATATGATAACATATTTTATCATTTTATGCAATGTTTTTTGCTAAAAGCCATAAATATTTTCAGATTCATCTACACAATCATAAGCAATCGCACATTTTGCAAAGAATCTCCCCTGTGGTAGTATGATACAGCAAGGGAGGTTTTGCATTATGAAAGACAACTTAAAAGACATAGGAATTCTCGGTCGCAGACATTATGATTACCTTAAAGCAAACAAACCAACAGTCGTAAATGTTATGCGGATGAACGGCACCCTTAACTCTTATCTAAAAGGTATAAATGAGCAGGCCGAAGAAATGCTTTTTCAGCTAATAAAACAAATGGCAAAAGACGAAAGCGTGACCGAGCAGCTCAAAGTCACTGATCAGATGGCGTGGGTTGGTGCTATGAACAACATCCGCAACCGTGCTGAAGAAATTGTAAAAAAT
>CACXEV010000080.1 GCA_902766755.1 Oscillospiraceae bacterium
GATTTTTGGTCCGAGTGACAAGACTTGAACTTGCGGCCTCTTGACCCCCAGTCAAGCGCGCTACCAGCTGCGCCACACCCGGATATTAATGCCCCGATAATCGGGGCATTTTTTACTTTTGATACTACTCAGCAAAGCCTGATTCTACCAAAGAAACAAGACCTTCAAGCGCCTGTTCGGCATCAACACCGTCCGCTATAATCTTAATTGTAGCGCCGCCTACAATGCCAAGTGACAATACGCCCAAAAGGCTTTTTGCGTTGACCTTACGCTCGTCCTTCTCAACCCATATTGAGGATTTATACTCATTTGCTTTTTGAATAAAGAAGGTTGCCGGGCGGGCATGAAGACCTACTTGATTATGTATAACAACATCTTTAACACACATATAGTATACTCCTTTTAAGCCACAAGAATGTCAAAACTTATTTTCTTGAGTTCATTATACTATATTAAATGCTTTTGTCAACGATTTGTTCATAAGTTCTAAATTTAATCCAATTTTTTGAGCAAAAACACTGTCGCTTTTGGTCAAAATGATAGGGCAAAAATTCCCTTTTAACCGTTTTAAACCCTATAAAAGCTTTTTATCATCGTCTGAAAGGCTAAAATGAGAAAACATATCCCCGCGCCTGTCTTTAGTAATCAACAGAGATTGCTTTCTGCGCCATTTCTTAATTTCAGCATGATTACCGGAAAGCAAAACTTCGGGTACATATTTTCCGTGCCACTCTGCCGGCCTTGTATACTGTGGATACTCAAGAAGCCCTGCAAAATGGCTTTCTTCTTCAAAGCAGATATCATCCGAAAGCACACCCGGAAGCATCCTGCATATTGCGTCCGCAAGTGTGAGAGCCGGAAGTTCACCGCCTGTAAGCACATAATCGCCCACAGATATTTCTTCATCAACTATTTCGTCTATTACTCTTTGATCTATACCCTCATAGTGACCGCAGAGCAAAACTACCCTGTTGAGCTTTGAAAGCTCAAGAACCTTGTCCTGTGTGAGCGTCTTCCCTTTAGGGGACATATATATAAGATGAGGCTTTGGTTCGCCTTCGCTATAAAGGCTTTTGTAGCAGTTATATATAGGCTCAGCCGCCATTATCATACCCATACCGCCGCCGTAAGGCATATCATCAACCTTGTTATGCTTATTTCCTGCAAAGTCTCTTATATCGGTAACGACAATTTCCACCTTTTCCGCCTTTTGCGCCCTGCCTATTATACTCTCGCCAAGCACTGTTCTGCACATATCGGGAAAGAGGGTCATAATATCAATTCTCATCGTCAAATATCCCCTTTATCGGGCAAATTTCTACTATCTCTCGATCTATATCAACCTTTTTGACAACATCTTTTATTGCCGGCAAAAGGTACTCTTTTTCGTCTTTTTTAATATGCCATACATCGTTTGCCCCGGTCTGTGATACATCGGTTATTACACCGTATTCTTTTCCGGTAGCAAAATCCAACACCTTAGAGCCTATCAGCTCATCTACAAAATATCTATCGTGCGGTATATCGGTATCGCTTCGCTTAATACATATTATGTGGTTTCTTAATGCTTCAGCCTGCTCAATTGAATTTACGCCTTCTATACCGGCAATTACAACATTTCCATGCGTCTGTATATTATTGATCTTAAGCGGTTTTTTATCAGAGACCAAATAAAAAACTTTAAAGCGGCACAGAAAATCTCCGCTATCTGCCCAAGGTTTTATGCGTACCATACCACGCACACCGTGAGTACCGACGATTTGCCCTGCCTGTATATACTCTTTTCTCATAAAGCTACCTCAAAAAAGCAAAATACCCCCTCTACTTTGAGGGGGTAAAAAATTACTCGTCAATATCAACCGCGATTTTCTGTTCGTTGCGATTAGCAGCGGCACGCATAACAGTACGGATAGCTTTAGCTATTCTTCCCTGCTTGCCTATAACTCTACCCATATCATCGGGTGCAACGCGAAGGTGGTAAACAATAATACCCTCTTCGTTCGGCTCATCAACTGTAACATTTACTGCCTCAGGATTTTCAACAAGACCTGAAGCGATTGCAATAAGAAGTTCTGTCATAATTAATTCTCTCCACAAATTGTTTTTTTAATTAAAGAACACCGTTCTTTTTGAGAAGCGCCTTTACCGTATCGGTAGGCTGAGCGCCGTTTTTGATCCACTGCTTAGCCTTTTCATCGTCTATCTTGACAACAGCCGGCTCTTTTGTAGGATCATAGTAGCCGATTTCCTCTATAAAGCGTCCGTCACGCGGATACCTTGAATCGGCAACAACTACCCTATAGAACGGGGCTTTTTTAGCACCTATTCTGCGAAGTCTTATCTTAACCGCCATTTTCTGCACCTCCAATAGTAGATTTTATATATGTTCAAAGGTCATACCTTTAAAAACCGAAATTTGCAGGATTAAATCCCTTCATCATACCGCGTCTGCGGCCCTTCTTATTCATCTGCTTAAACATTTTTTTCATTTGCTCATACTGCCGCATCAATCTGTTTACATCCTCAACCGTCTGCCCGCAGCCTGCCGCAATTCTTCTGCGGCGCGATGCGTTTATGATATCAGGATGTGCTCGCTCTTTTTTGGTCATAGACTTGATAATTGCCTCAACTCTATACATCTGACGATCATCAATATCAGCATCACGAAGTTGCTTATCCATTCCGGGAAGCATTGAAATTATACTTTTAAGACTACCCATTTTCTTTATCTGTGAAAACTGATCAAGCAGATCATTAAGGTCAAATTTATTCTCTTGAAGCTTCCTTGCCGCTTCTTCAGCCTTCTTTTCATCAAGCTCGGTTTCAACCTTTTCTATAAGGGAAAGCATATCGCCCATACCGAGAATTCTTGATGCCATACGGTCGGGATGAAACTCTTCAAGCCCGTCAAGCTTTTCGCCTACACCCGCAAACATAATCGGTTTACCTGTAACGGCACGGACAGACAAAGCCGCACCGCCTCTTGTATCACCGTCCAGCTTAGTAAGAATTACACCGTCTATCTCAAGCAGGTCATTAAATTCCTTAGCAATATTTACGGCATCCTGACCTATCATCGCATCAACTACAAGCAAAATATCCGTAACTTCAACCGCTTTTGTTATGCGGACAAGTTCTTCCATAAGCTCTGTATCTATATGCAGTCTTCCGGCGGTATCGAGAATTACATAATCATATCCGTAATCTCTGGCATACGCTACCGCCTCTAATGCGGTTTTCTCCGGTGGCTGGGTGCCACGCTCAAAAACAAATGCATCCGCCGCCGCACCTACTACCTTTAATTGCTCTATTGCCGCCGGACGATATATATCGCAGGCAACAAGCATAGGTCTGTTACCCTTTGATTTTAAATACTTTGCAAGCTTTCCGCTATGGGTGGTTTTACCGGATCCCTGAAGACCGCACATCATAATTACGGTTGGGATTTTAGGTGATGTTTTAAGTCTGGCATTTTCGCCGCCCATAAGAGCCGTTAGTTCGTCACGAACTATTTTTATTACGCTCTGCGCCGCGGTAAGACTCTCGAAAACATTTTCTCCGACGCATTTTTCCGTGACCGCGTTTGTAAAATCCTTTGCTACTTTATAGTTAACATCCGCTTCAAGGAGACTAAGGCGAACTTCGCGCATAGCTTCTTTAACATCTGACTCTGTAAGCCTACCTTTATTCCTGAGCTTTTTAAAAACGCCAGTAAGCTTATCGGACAAATCTGAAAACGCCAAGCTTGCCACCTCCTACAGATTAAAAATCTTCTATTATTTCAGCTATTCTTTTAAGTCGGCTTTCGGCGTTATCGCCCGACTCGCAAATTCTTTTAAGCTCGGATACTTTTCTTTGGTATCCGCACTCGTCCTCATACTTTTTAAGCAACGCTTCACCGCGACGGATTATATCACTCACCGCCTGACGGGTAGTACCCTCATTTTCGGCAATTTCCGCAAGAGATAAATCTTCATCAAAATAATGTGTCATCATCTCACGCTGTTTATCGCTCAAAAAAGCACCGTATACCTGAAGAAGCGCACCTGTATATAAATCTTTCGCCATAAGCACAGCACAACCTGTCAAGGTATTTTCTTTACATCAGCTATTGTATCACTAAATTCCCTCGGTGTCAAGGTTTTTTATTGACAAATTCAAATTATTGTAAGCATTGCGGCGCAAAAATACCGGAGGATGCAGTAATATGCACGGCTTGCGGAAGACAAGTCGAAGAAATCAAGGACAATACGGAACAGCCGAATATCGTAATAAACAACACAAATGCAAATACAAATATAAACAAAAATATGAATGGATACGGCGGAAGATCTAAAAACAAATGGGTCGCTTTAGCCCTCTGCATATTTTTGGGATTTTTCGGCGCTCACAAATTCTATGAAAACAAAGCCGGTATGGGAGTATTATATATATTAACCGGCGGACTTTTCGGAATAGGCGTTATTATCGATTTTATCACAATACTGTTTAAGCCCAACCCCTATTATGTATGAGCACATAGGGCTTAAAAATGCTCGGAAGATTTTTCTCCCGAGCATTTTTATTTTTGCGCTTTTAGCGCACATATTGCCCAACATCTGATGTCTGAAATCAGACATCTGCGAATAAAATACATCGTATTTTATTCGAGTTCAAATGCGCCCATATAAAGCTGATAATATGTGCCTTTATCGGCTATAAGCTTTTCGTGAGAGCCGCGCTCAATGATTTTACCGTGGTCGAGAACCATTATTACATCCGAATTCTTAACTGTTGAAAGCCTGTGCGCTATTACAAATACAGTTCTTGATTCCATCAATTTATCCATACCGCGCTGTACGATAGCTTCGGTACGTGTATCAATAGAGGAGGTAGCCTCATCCATTATCATAACCGGCGGATCGGCAACAGCCGCGCGGGCTATGGCAATAAGCTGGCGCTGACCTTGAGAAAGGTTGGATCCGTTATTTGCAAGCTCTGTTTCGTACCCCTCGGGTAGACGGGTTATAAAATCATCAGCGCCTACAAGCTTTGCCGCGGCAATACACTCTTCATCGGTAGCGTCAAGTCTGCCGTAACGGATATTATCAAGCACGGTGCCGGTAAAGAGGTTTGTTTCCTGCAAAACTATACCGAGAGAACGGCGAAGATCGGATTTTTTGATTTTGTTTATATTTATACCGTCATACCTTATTTTACCGTCCGCAATATCATAAAACCGGTTAATCAGGTTTGTAATAGTAGTCTTCCCGGCGCCCGTAGCACCCACAAACGCAACCTTTTCACCCGGATGCGCATAGACAGACACATCAAAAAGCACAGGCTTGCCCTCAACATAGGAGAAATCGACATGGTCCATTGTAACATCGCCTTTAAGCTCGGTGTAGGTAAGGGTACCGTTACCGTGCGGATGCCTCCATGCCCATTTGCCGGTACGCTTATCTGTTTCGACAATATTTCCGTCTTTATCGGTAGTCATATTCACAAGCGTGACATACCCATTATCAACCTCCGGTGCCTCATCCATAATATCAAATATTCTTTTAGCACCTGCAAGTCCCATAGCAACAACATTTATCTGCTGAGATAACTGGTTGATATTGCCTGTAAACTGCTTTGACATATTAAGGAAAGGAACAATTATATCGATGGTGAGCACACCGACAATTCCGCCCTTTATAAGGGTTGAAATGCCGAAATTGGGCACTTTGCTTAAGAGTAAAACTCCGCCGACGGTAGCAATTATTACATATAATACATTACCTATGTTCTGAATTATCGGGCCTAAAGAATTGGCGTAAGCGTGAGCGCGGAAGCTGTCATTAAATAATTCTTCATTCACCTCGTCAAAATCCCGTTTACACTGATCCTCGTGATTAAATACCTTTATAATGCGTTGACCGCTCATCATTTCCTGAACAAAGCCCTCGGTCTTTGCAACTGATTTTTGCTGACGAATAAAGTATTTAGCCGAACCGCCGCCTATAACTTTAGTTACAAAGAACATAGCTATTACGCCTAATATTACAACCGCAGTCATAAGCACACTATAATAAATCATTATGAAAAACACACTCAACACTACAACAGATGCCTGCAAAAGCGTAGGCAAAGCCCGGGAAATGAGTTCTCTGAGCGTATCTATATCATTGGTATAATAACTCATAATATCGCCATGCTTATGTGTATCAAAATACTTAACAGGCAAGTTCTGCATACCCTCAAACATCTTGACTCTCATTTTATGAAGGAAGCCTTGAGTTATATATGCCATAAGCTGGGTATAAAGAGTTATCGATACCATAGAAAGCGCGTAAAAGGTTATGAGAATGGCTATTTTCGGCAAAATAACCTTTGCCGCCGCAGACCAATCACCCGAAAGATAAAACTTCTGAATATCGGCAATTACCTGCTGCTGAAAAATAGCAGGTGCTGCCGCGGTTATAGAAGAAAATATAATACATACTATCGTTATGGGTAACAGCACCGGAAAACTGCTGAAAAGCAGCTTCATAACCCGCTTTAACATTCCGGCATCTATCTTGCCGCCGGGTGCGCCGCCGCGCGGTGAACGGGAATTATTTCTCGGCATCACTATCACCTCCGGAAATTTGCTGTTCATAAACCTCGCGATAAATACTACTTGATTTAAGCAACTCATCATGAGTGCCAACTGCCGATACTTCGCCGCCGTCAAGAACAATTATCATATCTGCATCGCTTACAGATGATACTCTCTGCGCGATAATTATTTTTGTAGTCTCCGGGATATAACTTTTAAATCCCTCGCGGATTTTAGCATCGGTTTTAGTGTCTACCGCACTTGTAGAGTCATCAAGAATTAATATTTTAGGTTTTTTTATAAGGGCGCGTGCTATACAAAGGCGCTGTTTCTGACCGCCGGAAACATTTGTGCCGCCCTGTTCTATATATGTGTCATACCCGTCAGGGAAGGATGTTATAAAATCATCGGCTTGTGCCAGTTTGCAAGCAGAAACGATCTCATCATCAGTAGCATTTTCATTACCCCAACGGATATTATCTTTAATTGTACCTGAGAAAAGCTGGTTTTTTTGAAGTACTACCGCAACACTTTCACGAAGGGTCTTAATATCATAATTCTTAACATTTATCCCGCCAACTTTTACTTCACCCTCTGTTACATCGTATAATCTGGGAATAAGCTGCACAAGCGACGATTTACCTGTTCCGGTACCGCCTATTATACCGACGGTTTGCCCGGATTTAATATGAATATCAATATTCTTAACGGCAAAAAGCTTAGCATCTTTCGAATATTTAAAGCTGACTTTATTAAAATCTATACTACCGCTTTCAACTGCCATAACAGGATTTTCAGGGTTTGTAATCTCCGGATAGGTATCAAGAACCTCGCATACGCGCTTTGCAGACTCGGCGGACATTGTAAGCATAACATAAATCATAGAGAGCATCATAAGGCTCATAAGTATCTGCATACCGTAAGTAAGCATTGCGGATATCTGGCCCACATCAATTATGCTTCCTTTACCGGTTATGGTGAGCTTTGCGCCGACTATCAGAATAAACACCATATTAAAATAAAGGCATATTTGCATAAGCGGATTATTAAGAGCTACTATCCGTTCTGCTTTTACAAAGTCTTTTCTGATATTCTCTGCCGCACTGTAAAACTTTTTCTTTTCGTATTCTTCGCGCGAAAAGCCCTTTACAACGCGCATACCGCGAACATTTTCCTCAATAGACTCGTTTAATTTATCATACTTTCTGAAAACGCTTCTGAAAGCCGGCATAGCAAATTTTGCTATCATTAAAAGTCCGAAAATCAAAACAGGTACTACTATTACAAAAGTAAATGCGAGACTGCCGCCCATCCTGTAAGCCATTACTATTGCAAATATAAACATAAGCGGACTTCTTATAGCTATTCTTATCAGCATCATATAAGACATCTGTATATTCGTGATATCCGTAGTAAGGCGCGTTACCAAAGATGAAGACGAAAACTTATCTATGTTTGAAAAAGTATATATCTGTATACGGGAAAAGACATCGTGCCTTAAGTTTTTCGCAAATCCTGAAGACGCCTTTGAACATGTGTATCCCGCAACACCTCCGCAAGTAAGCGACAAAACCGCCAACAAAAACAAAGTAAGCCCTGTTTTTAAAAGCTCGTCTATTGCAACGCCGGATTTTATGTTGTTTACAAGCTGTGCGGTTATAAAAGGTATAAAGCACTCTATTATAACTTCGCCCACTATAAATATAAGGGTAAGTAACGACGGCGTTTTGTATTCTCTTATGCTCGCCGCAAGTTTTTTTATCATAGTTTCCTCCGAAAATGTTTCTATCTTAAAAAGCGAAGGGCATAGCCCTCCACTTTTATTTATTAATTCACCTGTGCCAAAACGCTGGCAAAGTAATCAAGTGCCTCTGATTTAACGGCATCAATTTTTTCTTTTTTTGTCTCAAATTCCACCTCTTCGGATACGATTGACAAAATCTCGGCTTTTGCAACCTCGGTTTTGCCGAGCAGTAAATTCACAAGCTCGCGGTGCTTTACATTACCGTCTGAAGTGAGCGTATTGCTTTTAGTCGCGGAATCAAGCACTAAATCACCGATAGCCGATGAAGCGTACTCTATATCTGCGCTAAGTCTGGAATTACTGATAACCTTCTTTTCAAGCTTGGCAAGCGGCGTAGTTTGCAAAAGTGGCTTTTCCTCTTCTCCCCCAAGCTGTGAAATTTTATCCTGAAGGGCTTTTATTTTCTCATCTTTTGAGGCAACTTCGGCGCGCAAGTGTTCAATTTGCTCAAAAAGAGAAAGGTTTTGTGCTATAAGTGCCTTCTTACGCATTGTCTTGTTCCTCCAGGGCTATACGCTCCTCCAACGCCTCGCGGCTATAATCATCACTTAATGTGGATTTATCTTTGGCTTTGAGACGATAGTTTATAAAGAGCGCAAACGCATAATAAATAACCGCAAATGCCGGAACACCTATAAGCATACCGATAACACCGAAAAGACCGCCGCCTATAACTATTGCAAACATAACCCAGAAATTTGAAAGTCCGGTTTTATTGCCTAAAATCTTAGGACCTATAAAGTTACCGTCAAGTGCCTGCAAAAGAATTACAAATATAATGAAATACAAACCCTTCATAGGATTCTCGATTGTAACCAACACAGCCGAGGGTATACCACCGATATAGGGACCAAACACCGGAATAATATTTGTAACGCCGACAATAACTGACACCAAAAGTGCATAAGGGATACCTAAAACCGTAGTTCCTATAAAGCAGAGTACTCCGATTATAAGCGAATCAAGCAACTTTCCGTTAATAAATCCGCTGAACACCTTATTGCTCTTTGAAAGCCACGAAAGTATGCGGCCTACAGTTTTATCGCTCATCAGAGCAAACATCATTTTTTTTGTCTGGTTTATGAGCTTATCCTTACTGAAAAGCAGATAAATTGCAAATATCAAACCTAAGCCGAAGTTTTTAAAGAAATTGACTACGCTCCATACACCGGAAGCAAGATTACTCGCAATATTATTAACCGTACCCGAAAGATCGGTCTTAAGCCAATTTTTTTCATAATCGAGCACACGGGTAAGAAGACCTTGCATTTTTTCGTTTTCCTTAAGAAAATTATTACTCCAGGCGGATATTGCATCAAGCCTTGCCGGGAAAGAATTTATAAAACTCGACACGCTGGTAATAATCTGCGGTATTACAAGCAGAATTAATCCCACAATAACAACGGCAAAAATAAGTATCGCCAAAACAACGCTTATAATCTGGGAAGCTCTTAATGCCTTTTCCGCGTTTTTGGCTTTTCGGAACATTAGCTTTGAAATATATTTTTCAAAAAAATCGACCATCGGATTTACAAGATATGCTATAACTAATCCGAAAATCACAGGGCTTAGGACTACAAAAATTTTCTTTACATATCCCCAAATGACATCAATTTTAAAAACGATAAAAGCAAATAAAACGCATGCGGCAATTACCAAAAAAGCGGTAATACCTTTAAAAATATACTCGCGTTTGAAGTTCTTATTATCCAATCTTGCCACTCCTCATTTTTTTGAATACAAGAAAACCTGAAATAACCGCAAGCAAAACGCCTGCCAAGTCTATGCATACATCAAGAACACGACAAGCTCGCCCGGCCACTAATAACTGATGCAATTCATCAATCACTGCATAAATCAACCCGTAAACAAACGGTATTATAAACTTCAATTTCAAGGAAAAACCGTTAAAAGTTGCAAAAAACACAAAAGCAATAAGTCCAAGAACAAAAAACTCTAAAAAATGAGCCAGTTTTCTTACAGGCATATCAATTCTTTCTAATACCTCTTGTTTTTCGCTTTCGTTCAGGTTTTTATAATTAGGATACACCGCTTCCGCTACCCTATCGACAATGCCGTGGCTGACTTCACTCGAATCTTCACTGTTTTGTGCAGAAAAGCCGAATATAACGCCGGTCCAAATCACCAAAAGAATTAACGAGATAAGCCTTATAGTTTTTATTTTCATAGGGTTTTATCCCCTGAGTAAGCCATAAGGATTTACCCAACCGCCATTTTTAAGAATACCTATATGCAGATGGTATCCGGTAGAATTACCGGTAGTTCCGACATATCCGAGCACCTGCCCCTGCTTTACTTGCTGACCTACAGAAACGCAAATACTTGTAGCATGGGCATAAAACGCCTGATATGTTGCCGTGGCACCGTTTATAGTCATTGTACCGTGGTTTACAGCGCAGAAGTTACCGTAACTTGCATATCCGCTTCTACCCATCGACTGAGACCATGAATTTTGCACCATATAAACTACACCGTCCGCAATAGCAAGAATAGGTCTGCCTGCTATACCGCCGCCGGCAATATCCATTCCGCTGTGAAATCCGCTGCCGCGTGAGCCAAAAGGACTTGAAATGCTGTAATAACCTGCTACCGGCCACATAAGACCTGTGTTTGAGTTTATAAATGTTGCTGCCGCGTTACCCTTTTGGGCAACAGCGTTTTCTATCGCTTTTTTCGCTTTTTCAAGTTCGGCTATTTCCGCATTATTCTCCGAAACCTCAGCTTTAGTTTCACTTAAATCCTTTGATATACTGTTATATATCGCTGCGGCTTCATTTTCTTGTGATTTAAGCTCATCCTGCTGCTTTTTAACAGCGCTTTTAAGCTCAACCTGACTTTCGAGCAACGCGCGGTTTTCCTCATTTATCGCATTGAGTTCTTCAACCTCGGCACTGAGCGCTTCCATAAACTTTTTATCCTTAGCGCTTACGGCTTCGGTAAGCTTTTGAAGCTGCAAATACTCCGAAAAGCTTTCAGCATCAAGTAAAACCTTAAGCTGACTGTCCCACTCGCTCATATATATGGCTCTGATACGCTTTTTATAATCAAGCTTATCCTGCTCAATTTCAGCTTCCGTTGAAGCAATTTTTTCCTTGTTGCTTGCTATAACAGTATTGATTCTGCTGATTTCGGCATTATAAGTATTTATAATCGCCTGAATATTTGAAATCTTTTTTTGCAACGCGCCAAGAACCGCGCTTTGCTGATTTTGTTGTTTTTTAAGCTCGGTTATTTCACCCTGCAGTTTTTTATTTTCGTTTTGATACTGTGCAATTTTCTGCTCGATCTGGCTTTTTGAGAGCGATTGATACTTCTTACTTGCCGCAAAAGCGCCGGATAACGGCAAAAACGCCAAAATCACGCAAAGGCTCAAAGCAAGAATAATCTTAAAGGTTTTTTTCATATTATACCTCCAAATCAAATGGCTGAAAATTCACTGCCCTCGCGGCGCAGATACTTGCCTATCATAATGAAACTGCCGATAGCACCGGCTAAAACGCCGATTACAAGGAACACACCGAGCAAATAGAAAACCATTTCGCTGTATTTTACTATATCGGTAGTTCCGAGCGTTTGAGAAATAGTCTCGGTAGCCACGCGGTAGCAAAAATATAAAAGCCCCTCCGCGATACCGGCAGACAAAATTCCTATCAAAATACCTTCGACAACGAAAGGTATACGGACAAATGCATCGGTAGCACCAACCGCCTTCATTATGCTTATTTCAAGCTTGCGGCTGTACATCGTTATTCGTATGGTGTTTGAAACAACCACTAAAGATATTACAAGCAGTATGGAAATTATCCAGATCCCTGCTACTAAAACACCCTTTTTCACTGAATTTATGCGATCAGCCAAATCATCCTGTGCTTTAATGCTCTGTACCCCTTCGATACTCTTTATCTGCTCAATGGTAGCATTAAAGCCGCTCATATCTTTCATTATTACCTTTGCCGCGGATGAAAGCGGATTTCCGTACTCTTCATCAAGGAATGAAAAATACTGTTCCTGCCCCTCAAGCATATTCTTCTTAACGCTTTGAAGTCCCTCTTCACCGGAAATATATTCTACAGACTCTACATTTGGAAGAGCCGCTATTTTATCACAAAGAGCTTTTGCTTCCTCATCATTATGAATTACATAAGAATCAGGCAAAATGCCGTTTTGATCGCCGCCTTCCGAGACCTTTTCCACCTCGTCGCCATAAAGCGCCCAACTGTAATCCTTCATATAAACCATAACCACATTCTGTTGTTCGAGCTTACCGAGTGCGCGCGATATGTTTTGTGAAATCAGGAGAGCTAAGCCTATTATAACCATACAGGCGACGAGTACGCCGATAGATGCCAAAGACATCAATCTGTTAGCCCAGGCGCCTTTAAAACCCTCACCGATTAAATACCTGAAGCTTCTTGCCTTCACTGCTCGCCACCCCCTAAATTGTCCGCAACAATTCTGCCCGAATCAAGCATAATAACGCGATGCTTAAAATCACGCACTAAATTATGATCGTGCGTTACCATCAAAACCGTAGTTCCCCTCTTGTTTATCTCTGTAAGAAGCGATACTATCTCGTATGACATATTCGGGTCAACATTACCGGTAGGCTCGTCCGCAATAATAAGATCCGGAGAATTTACAAGAGCGCGAGCAAGACCAACGCGCTGTTGTTCACCGCCCGAAAGCTCTGTAGGCATAGAACGGGCTTTTTCACCGAGTCCTACCTTCGAGAGTGCTTTTGAGACCTCTTTCCTTATCTCTCTTTTATTGGCACCTACAACATGCATAGCAAAGGCGACATTATCAAAAACATTCATTTTAGGAATAAGTCTGAAATCCTGGAAAACTATACCCATTGTACGACGAAGTTTAGGAATATTTTTCCGCCTCATTTTAGTAAGATTAAAACCGTTTACCATTATAGTTCCGGTATTAGCTTTCTCTTCGCGCATAATAAGCTTCATGAATGTACTCTTGCCGGCGCCGGAAGAGCCGACAACAAAGGCAAATTCTCCCTTGTTTATTCGGATATTTACATCGTCAAGAGCATGAGTACCCGAAGGGTATGTCTTTGACACCCCTTTAAACTCAATTACCGGCTTATCATCCGGAATATTCTGTATATCTATTTGATTTTCCTCCATGGAAAACTACACCTCTATCAGTATTTTACCGGATTACTTCTCAAGTATTTATCAACCATTAAAGCTATTTTAAAAATAATAGCATGATCAAACTGTCTTAAATCAAGTCCGGTGATCTTTTTGATTTTTTCAAGTCTGTAAACCAAAGTGTTGCGGTGAACAAAAAGCTTTCTCGATGTTTCGGAAACATTGAGGTTGTTTTCAAAAAATCTCTGTATTGTAAACAGCGTTTCCTGATCAAGATTATCAATAGAACCGCGTTTAAATACTTCATGCAAAAATGTTTCGCAAAGGGTTGTGGGCAGCTGATAAATAAGGCGTGCGATACCTAAATTGTCATAAGAAACAATTGTCTTTTCGGTATCAAATACCTTTCCTACCTCAAGGGCTGTTTGTGCCTCTTTAAAGGACCTCGCAAGGTCTTTTATGTTTGATACGGTAGTTCCTATGCCTATTACTGCATGAACATAAAACTCTCCGGATAAAGTATCAGCTATAGAGGACGCAAGATTTTCAATATCACGCGGCCCTATATCATAACCCGTTTCTTTTACAAGCACAACATCAGTCTCATTTATGCTGATGATAAAATCCTTGTTCTTATCCGGGAAAAGATTTTGCAAAACATCATAAACCGAAAGGTCGTTATGGTCAAGATTTCGAACGATTATAACAGTACGGGAAACATCACTGTTGAAATACAACTCGCGTGCTTTAAGATATATATCACCCGGCAGAATGTTATCAAGTATGATATTTTTGATAAGACTGCTCTTATCATACTTTTCATCATAATAATTCTTTATGTTTGAAAAAGATATTGAAATAATTGATGCGAGCTTTCCGGAGGACGCATCAACTCCGTCTACAAACACCGTATAATTTTCACCCTGAGATGCGGAGATGAGCTTGAGCGTATATCCGCCATCAGTGACTGTTTCGGTAGAGGCTACCGGCTCAATACCAAGCGACTCGCCTATTCTTCCGAGTTCACTGCAAGCAACAATAGTTCCTGCCGAATCAATAACACCAAACGGTTTATCCACAACGTCCTTCATCTGATGAATAAAACTTTGAAATAAACGACTTGACATTTTTAAAACACGTCCTTTACTTTTTTGTTCCCTGATTTTATATTTATATATAATATGCTATTTTTAATAATACACAAAAAGTTACAAAATTGCAACCTGTTTTATAAAAATTTACAATTTGTTTTCTAAAAAACGGAAGTGAACCGCAAATCGGCGGTTCACTTCCGTTTTTAAACTACATTCTATTAAAGTGACTATTTAATTTTTGCGTTACTATAGAGGTAATCCTTAACAACATTGTAGACCTTTGCCATCTCATCGAGAACCTCTTGATTTACCGTTTCATCCTCGGACAGATCATATTCGGCTTTAAGATTTTCTTTTTGAAGTATCGCATAACTTATAAGGTGATCATAAAGCTGTCCTTCAGCGCTCGCGGCTATCTGACTTTTAAAATCCTCAACCGTCATATTGTTACTTGCCAAAACCTCTTCAAAGCTAACACCGCGTTCTTTTTTGTAATTATTGTCATAAAACTTATAAACAGCGCTAATGTAGGTTTTTTTATCTATTTCCGGGTAGCCCTCAATTTCACTTGAATTTACAACATTCTCAAAAAGAATATTCTTTACAGCTCGTTTTTCAAGATCGGATTTATAATCATTCACACTTTTATAGCCGAGCTGTGAATATATGTCTTCAATTCCCGGCATATCAGATGATTTTACATAGTTGACCTTTACGGTAAAAACAACCGCTTTCCCCGCAAGCTCTTCTGATTGATAGTCCTCCGGAAATGTCAAATTAAGATCTACAGTATCGCCTATATTTACTCCTATAAGCCCGTCCTCAAATCCGTCAATAAATGTATGCGAACCAATTGTAAGATCATAGCCCTCAGCAGTTCCGCCCGCAAAAGCTACACCGTCCTTTTTGCCGACATAATCTATATTTGCGGTATCCCCTTCGGCTACTTTGCCTTCGTATTTTTTGGCATACAGATCCTCTCTTTTGATATCTGTACTCAACTGATTATCATATTCTGCTTTAAACTCATCCGAAGCAGTATCTACAGATAAAGATTTATAATCCCCGAGCTTTACATAATCGGATAAATCGGTCTTGCCGAAAATAAGGGTACTGCCACTTGCGCTTTTGCCGCAAGCGGCAGCTGAAAGTGTCAATAAAACTGCAAGTGTCAAACAAATATTTCTTAAAATCTTTTTCATTTTTTCTCTCCCTTTGAATTTGATTTTAAAAACGCATTTATAAATCCGTCAATATCGCCGTCCATTACAGCGTTTATATTGCCGGTTTCAAACTCTGTTCTGTGATCCTTTACCATTGTGTACGGCATAAATACATAAGACCTTATTTGTGAACCCCAGGCATTTTCCATTTGTACGCCCTTTATATCCTCTATTTTTTCTAAATGCTCTCTCTCTTTGATTTCAAGGAGTTTTGATTTGAGCATTTTCATAGCCTGGTCTTTGTTCTGGAACTGACTTCGCTCATTCTGACAGGCGACTACGATGCCTGTTGGTATATGGGTAAGACGAACGGCGGAGGAGGTCTTGTTGATATGCTGACCGCCGGCACCGGATGCTCTGAAAACATCCATTTTAACATCTTCGTCGCGTATTTCAATTTCTATATCATCACTAATTTCCGGCATTACTTCCACTGCGGCGAAAGAGGTATGTCTCCTGCCTGAAGCATCAAACGGAGATACGCGGACGAGTCTGTGAACGCCAGATTCGCTTTTTAAATAACCATATGCGTTTTCACCCTCAATAAGCAGCGTAGCACTCTTAAGTCCTGCCTCATCACCATCTAAAAAGTCCGGCATACTTACCTTAAATCCGTGCCTTTCAGCCCAGCGGGTATACATACGGACAAGCATTGAAACCCAGTCCATCGCCTCGGTACCGCCGGCTCCTGAATGAAAAGTAAGTATCGCATTATTTTTATCATATTCGCCCGTAAGAAGGGTTGAAAGCATTTGAGCGGACAGGTCGTTTTCAAGGTTGTCAATAGACTCGCTTATTTCTTCTACGAGCGATAAATCGCCCTCTTCATCGCCCATATCTATTAACACCTGCAAATCCTCAAATGATGATTTCAGGCTGTCATACGATTCGACCTTATTTTTAAGTCTGCCGGTCTTTTGCAAAACCGCTTGAGAAGCATCAGGATCATCCCAAAATCCCGGTGCGGCGGACTTGAGTTCAAGCTCCTCTATCTCTCTTATTAAGCGGTCGTATCCTATTGCATCCTTAAGCTCTTCTATTTCCTGCTTATGAGCCATAAGCCGCAATTTCAACTGTTCAAATTCAAGCATATTTTTACCCCTTTACTTTCTTTAACAAATATGCGTGCCACTCTTCACGGACAGGCGCTTTAATTATCTTAAATCCGTGTTGGATAGCCGACTTTTCAACCTCTTCAGCTCTGATGTCGATAATTCCGGATACAAGCAAAAATCCGTCGTCAGTCATAAACTCGCCAACATTATCGAAAAGCCGCATCACAACATCGGCAACTATATTTGCACAAACAATATCATACTTACCGGTGACATTTTTTGCAAGGTCGCCTACAAAAAATTCCGTCTTATCGCAAACATCATTGCGAAGAGCATTTTGCTTTGCAGTATCTACGGCAAGCGCATCAATATCTACACCCACCGCGCCTTTTGCGCCTAAAAGACAGGAAGCTATTGCCAAAATACCGCTTCCGGTTCCAATGTCGAGGATATTTGAGCTTTCGGTTACTATATCTTCAAGAATACTCAGGCACAAATAGGTTGTAGCGTGTGCCCCGGTACCGAAAGCCGCGCCCGGATCAAGCGATATCACCTTACGGTTTTCTTTGCTTTCGTAGGTTTCCCAACTCGGGCAAACAGCAAGCTTTTTACCAACTGAAAACGCCTTGAAATACTTTTTCCAATTCTCGTTCCAGTTCTCGTCATCCACCGTTTCTTTGCCTATCTTATAGTCTATACCTGCCGCCGCAAGGCGTTCTCTTAAATAACTTACAGCCTCTATAGCGTTATCATCGCTTGATATATAGATATGGATAATGGCATTTTCCCGGTCTTTATTTACAAGTTCCTCATCTATCAAATCAATATGTGCTATTTCTTCGGCATCTTTTTCAAGATTTGTATAATCCTCAATATAAATACCGTACGGCACTGTCATATTAGCAATCGCGGCGGCATCGTCAACACTCGCCGCATTTACTGTTACGGTTATTTCATTCCAATCCATTTTTACACTCCAAAATATTTTTTTATGCTTTCTATAGGCGCTGTTATGCTGCCTTGGCGAATTTTATCCCTGCCGCCGCCTTTTACGGTGAAACTAAGCTTAAGTTTTTTAAACTGCTCTTCCGTTTCCCCGGCTTCGCCGCACATCACAAAAAGGCAACCGTCATCATTTTCGCAAATGGCAATTTTAACCCCACCGTAAGCTTTATGTAAACCGTCCGCCGCCATTTGCAGCTGTTTCATATCCGCGCCTGCTAAAAGCATTGCGGATTTTGATTTATCAAACAATTTTATCTTATACTCAATCAGTTCATTCCTTAATTCCTTTGCCGCCGCTTTTTCATTTTCAAGGCGTATCTTAATGGCAGATACCGCCTCTTTCGCATTTTCTGTTTTTGCAGATAATGCATTGCAAATCGCCTTTATATCGGAAGTTTTATTATGGTAATCATCAAGTGCAAAAGCGCCGCATTTCATAAAAATACGCGTACCGCCATGCTGTTTTTCAGTATTTAAAAACTTGATAATTCCTATTTCCCCGGTATTTTTAACATGTGGCGCGCAACAGGCACACATGTCGGTATTTTCTATTTCCACAAGTCTTATATCGCCCTTAATACCGGATTTAGAACGATAGGATATATTTTCGAGCTCTTTCCTTTCCGGATAAAATGCAGTAACCTTTAAATTTTGCCAAACCCTCCTGTTGGCTTCAAGCTCTGTTTCTTTAAGCTGTTCCGCAGTAAAAAAGCCATTAAAATCAAATGTTACCTCGCTTTCATTCAAATGAAAGCCTATGTTATCAAATCCATATTTTTTAAAAACAATGCCGGATACTATATGCTCCGCGGTATGGTTTTGCATAAAATTAAACCGCCTGGCAAAATCCAATTCACCCGATACCGTTTCCCCGATATTTAAGGGTTTATCTGTATAATGAAAAATCTCACCGTTTTCAATTTGAACATCGGATACAATAGCACCCGAAAGCACACCTTTATCCGACGGTTGACCGCCGCCCTCCGGGAAAAACGCCGTTTTATCAAGCATTATTCTATATGATTTTTCTGACTTTTCACAGGACAGAACCTTTGCCTCAAACCGGCTTAAATAGGCGTTTTTTTCATATAATTTTTCGGTTATCATTTAAGCTTCTCCAATATCATGGGAGCAACCTTGAAAACATCGCCGGCACCCATTGTAATAATAATATCTCCGCTTTTTGCACACTCCGCCATTTCACTTGATAACTGATCATAATCCGATATGACCTTACCGCCCGGCACACATTTTGCAATATCCTCAGAACTGACACCGTAAATATTCTCTTCCCGCGAAGCTACAATAGGTGTTAAAAAAACCTTATCAGCAATGGAAAGTGCCTTTATCATTCCTTCTTTAAGCAATGCAACACGAGAATAGGTAAAGGGTTGAAAAACCACAATTATCTTTTTATAATCAAGTGATTTTGCGGCGGATAGCGTAGCGTAAATCTCGGTGGGATGATGGGCATAATCGTCTACCACAGTAACTCCGCTTTTCTCACCTATAAACTGAAATCTCCTGCCGGCGCCCGTAAATGTCTTTAATGCATCGTTTATACCTTCTGCATCCACTCCCATATCAAAGCAAACCGCAAAGCTTACAAGTCCGTTATAAATATTATGTTTGCCCGGCACATGCATATCGAGGTGACCTACAATATTACCATCTCTTACAACATCAAAGGAAAATCCGAATTTACCTGCCCTTATATTTTCAGGATGATAAAAATTGTTTTCCCCCATACCATAGCTTATAAGTTTTGCCCCGATACCTGTTACCGCGCTTTTGCAAAGCTCATCATCACCGTTAAAATAGCATAGACTCGATTTGTTGCAAAACTTCTTAAAGGATTCAACAAGATTATCCATTGTTTTAAAATAATCGAGGTGGTCGTTATCAATATTGAGAAGCACCGATATTTCGGGCGAAAACTCCAAAAAGCTATCTACAAACTCGCAGGATTCACAAATAAGTGTTTCCGATTTGCCCGAAACGCAGGCACTGCCTAAAAGCGGAAGCTTACCACCTATAACAGCAGAAGGGTCCCTCTTGTTAAGAAACAAAATTTGTGTTATCATAGAGGAAACGGTAGTTTTGCCGTGAGTTCCGGAAACTCCGACGGTATTATCGTAAAACCTTGTTATCGCACCCAAAAGCTTTGAACGCTCAAAGGTGGGAATTTTACTATCCCTTGCCGCTTTAAGCTCGGGATTATCATCATGTACCGCCGCCGAGTAGCCGACTATATCGGCACCCGATATATTTTCTGCACACTGCCCTATAACAACCTTTGCTCCGAGTTTTAAAAGGTGGTTTGTATTAGCATTCTCCAGTATATCCGAGCCGGAAATTTCATACCCTTTTGAAAGCAGCAATTCCGCAATAGGGCACATACCGCTGCCGCCGATCCCGATAAGATGTATATGCCGCGCATTTTTTATTAAAATATCATCATTTGATAGCTTTCTCATAACTGCTCACCTGTAATTAATTCTATATTATTAAATATTATACTTCCTTTTCACGGAAAAATAAACCTTTTTTTAAGCGAGGTGGAAAATTATGCAAATATTAGTGCCGGAAAATGTTAAAAAAGTGATATACACACTGGAAAAATCAGGATATGAAGCCTATGTTGTAGGCGGCAGTGTCAGAGACTCGCTTTTAGGTCTTACCCCCACGGATTTTGATATTTGCACAAGCGCACTGCCCGAAAATATTATGGGATTGTTTGAAAAGACCGTGCCGACAGGTATTAAACACGGTACAGTTACGGTAATATCAGGCGGTATCCCGATAGAGGTTACCACCTTTCGCACAGACGGCGCATATAATGATTTTCGCCATCCTCAGAAAGTAAAATTTGTAAACGACCTTAAAGGCGACCTTTCAAGGAGAGATTTTACGGTAAACGCCTTATGCTATAATGATAGCATAGGAATTATAGACTGCTTTAACGGCATATATGACATTAATCACAAAATGCTACGCACTGTAGGCAATGCCGATATGAGATTCAAAGAAGATGCATTGCGGATTTTAAGGCTTTTCCGCTTTGCTTCAACTCTCGATTTCACTATAGAAAAGGACACTTATAAAGCGGCGATAAATAACGCGCACCTTCTTAAAAATGTAAGCTGTGAACGCATAAGGGAGGAACTTATAAAGCTTTCCTGCGGTATTAATCCTGCGGCGGTCCTGCCGCTTTTAAATACCGATTGCATACCCGGGTTTAAAAGCAATTCCGATGTAACAAAAATACCTTCACTGCCGAAAAAGAATAATCTGAAATTCTTTGCTTTTTTACACCTTTGCACAGATAATATTTCAGATGCTATAAGTTTTCTAAAATGCTCAAATGCATTTAAAGATTACAGCTTGCGAAATAAAAATGCGCTTGAATTACCGTGCAAAACAAAACCCGATATAAAAAGGCTTTTAAGGCTCCTTGAGACCGATATTTTCGATATACTCTGTTATAAATCGGCAATATGCGAAAAAAACACCGAAGAAGCTATTGCAGCGACAAAGGAAATAATAAAATGTGAAGAGCCTTATAAAATAAGTCAACTTGCCATAACCGGGGATGATTTAAAAGATATCGGATATTCGGGCAAAGAAGTGGGAGAAAAGCTTGAGCTTTTACTCGAAAATGTAATTATAAACCCCGATCTTAACAGCAAAGATAAACTTTTATATATTTCAAGTAACTAAATCAGTCAGGATGCCATAAAATGTATTGAATTACATTTCGGCATCTTGATTTTTTTGTGGGTGAGTATATGAAAATCTGTATATTAGGCGGAGACCGCAGGATGATTTTTGCAAAACGCGAGCTTGAAAAAGCAGGCTATTTTGTTGATACTCTCGCTCTCTTTGGCGGAGAAAACGGCAATATTATTGATGCAGACTTGTTGCTGCTGCCGGTTCCGGCAACACGCGATAAGGTTAACATAAACTGTGCAAACTCCGGCATAATTTTGCCGCTTGGCATATTGAACAACCTGCCACCGCATATTAAAGTATTCGGCGGAGGCCACCTCAGTATAGACAATTATACAGACTATTTGTCGCTCGACAGCTATGCTATTAAAAATTCGGTGCTCACTGCCGAAGGGGCAATTTCTTATGCAATTGACAACACTGATTTTTCCCTTTGGAAAAGCCGAATTCTTATAATAGGTTACGGCAGACTTGGGCGGGTTTTAACAGACAGATTAAGGGCGTTTTCCCCAACCCTTACCGTAAGTGCCAGAAGCGGAAAGGATATTTCTACACTTCAGGCACTCGGTATAAATTATATTAAAACCGACGAAATACAAGACTTATACGACAGATTTGATATTGTTTTTAATACAGTTGACATAAAACTTTCAGACAAAGAGGCAAAAAGACTTGAGGGTTCACTGTTTTTAGATCTTTCAAGCAAAGGCGGATTTTTGAATTGCGAAGCGGTAAACTTCGGCATAGAATATGTGAAACTACCGTCAATACCCGCAAAATCCGCTCCGGAAACCGCAGGTAAAATCATTGCTGAAACGGTAATCGAACTACTTGGATAAAGGGAGAAAATATGCGTGATATAACCTTAGGATACGCCTTTTGCGGCTCCTTTTGCACAATAAGTCAATCATTAAAGGAACTTGAAAAATTATCACGACTCGATATTAAAATAAAACCTATAATGTCCGAAATTGTTTATACCACAGACACCCGGTTCGGCAAAGCTTCCGAGCTTATAGAACGCGTCGAGGATATTTGTCACGATAAAATAATACACACTATTTTACAAGCGGAACCTATAGGCCCTAAAGGACTGCTCGATATAATTGCGGTGTCCCCTTGCACTGGAAACACCTTAGCTAAAATTGCTTTAGGGGTTACAGACACCCCTGTTACAATGGCTATTAAGGCACATCTGAGAAATGATCGTCCGGTGGTTTTGGGAATTGCCACAAATGATGCACTGGGCGCTTCGGCAAAGAATATAGGGCTCTTGCAAAACACTAAAAATATTTATTTTGTGCCTTACGGACAGGATGATTCGCAGAATAAACCTACCTCGCTTGTCTGCGATTTTTCAAAAATCGAAGAAACTATTGAAAAAGCGCTTGTAGGCAAACAGATACAGCCTATGTTTTATTAAACCCAATCTTAAAAGACTTTTTTGTGCGGCTTTTGCCGCACATTTTTTTAGTTTTTAACGGCTTGAATTTTGGTTTGTTATATGATAATATATTTATACACTTACAAAAGTTTGTAACTTCGGGAGGATGAACATGAAAGTAGTAAGCGGAACAGTAACTGAAAACGAGATTAAAATTTCCCTTTCTGGCAGAATTGATTCAAACAATGCACATGATATTGAAAATGAAATAATGCTTATTGTAAGCGGAAAGGAAAATTTGCCCACTGTAGTTGATGCTCAAGGTCTCGAATATATTTCGAGCGCCGGGCTACGTGTCTTGCTCCATCTTAAAAAAATGAATTCTGACCTTTGCATTATAAATGTTAACAGTGAGGTATACGAAATCCTGGATATGACCGGCTTTACCCAGATGATGACGGTTGAAAAGGCCTACCGCGTAGTTTCGGTTGAGGGATGCGAAGAAATAGGCCGCGGCGCTAACGGTACAATTTATCGTATTGACCAGGACAATGTAGTAAAAGTTTATAACAACGCAGATGCTCTGGAAGACATCAGGCATGAGCGCGAAGTTGCAAGAATTGCCCTTGTTTTAGGAATACCAACCGCCATATCCTACGATGTTGTTCGCGTTGGAAATAGCTACGGCTCTGTATTCGAGCTTTTAAATGCAAGCTCTTTTTCAAAGATTTTATCAACAAAGCCCGAAAAGATGGACTGGTGTGTTAAAGAATACACGAATATGCTAAAAAAAATCCACGGCACAGTAGTTCCGGAAGGAAAACTGCCGGATATAAAAGAGACCGCTCTCGGCTGGGCTAAATTTATGAAGGATTATCTCCCGGAAAAACAGGCTGATAAGCTTATTTCCCTTGTAGAAGCTGTTCCGAAGGACAATCATATGATCCACGGAGATTATCATACTAAGAACCTTGAATTGCAGGACGATGAAGTATTACTTATAGATATGGATACTCTATCCGTAGGTCACCCGATTTTTGAAATGGCAAGCATCTTTAATTCATTTATCGGATACTCAGAGTACGATCATGAAATTGTAAAGAAATTCCAAGGGTTTGATTATACTATTGCAACCACATTCTGGAAGAAATTTTTAGCGGCATATTTGGGCACAAACAACGAAAACAAGCTTAAAGAAGTTGAAGACAAAGCGCGAATTGTAGGATACGCGCGTATGATACGCCGTTCAATCCGCAGACACGGTTTAGAAAGCGAGGCAGGCCGCGCTGAAATTGAGCTTTGGAAAAACGAGCTTATAGAACTTTTGGACAGAATAGACACCTTGCTTTTTACGAGAAATGAGCTTGAAATAGAGGCCGAAAGAGATAATCTACCACAAGTGCTTTCGTTTATTGAACAGCATTTAGAAGAAGTCGGATGTTCAATGAAAGCGCAGATGCAGATATCGGTTGCCGCAGAAGAAATATTTATAAATATTGCAAATTATGCCTATGCTCCGGAAATAGGAAAAGCCACTGTTATGATAGAAGTTTCAGAAGATCCCATTACCGTATCCATTACCTTTATGGATAATGGCAAGCCCTTTGATCCTACAAAGAAAACCGATCCAGATATATCTCTTTCCGCGCAGGACAGGCAAATCGGCGGACTCGGAATATTTATGACCAAAAAGATGATGGATGATGTAAGTTACGAGTATAAAGACGGTAAAAACATACTTAAAATTGAAAAAAACCTGGGATAAGAGTGTGAAATGTAATGATAAAAAAAGTTTTTAAGCAGATGCTTATAACACAGATACTTTCTGCTATGACTGTTATGATATGCATGCTGGTTGACAGTATAATTATCGGCCGTTTCCTTGGCGTTAATGCCATGACAGCATACGGACTTGCAAATCCGGTATTGCTGATTTTTGCCGCTATTGGCAGTATGCTATCGGCAGGAATTCAGGTGGTGTGCGGCAAAGCAATGGGAAGCGGTGACCGCGAAGGTACAAACAGTTGTTTTTCGGCTTCAGTATTTTTAGCAGCTGGAATTTCGGTATTGGGGCTTTTATTAGTTCTCGCTCTGTCCTCACCGCTTTGCACACTGTTAGGCGCCGGAAACAAGAATCCGGATAACGAAGTGTTTTTCCTCACTCAGGATTATCTGAGAGGCTTTATAATCGGCGCTCCGGCGTTTCTTTGCGCTATGATTATGGTACCGTTTATGCAGATGTCCGGCAACAGAACAAGATTGGTTGCAGCTGTTGCGGCTATGACTGTTTTCGATATTATTTTTGACCTTTTGAATGTTCTTGTGTTTAAAGGCGGCACCCTCGGAATGGGACTTGCATCAAGTTTTAGCTACTATATTGCATTTTTCATCGGCGGCTCATATTTCTTTAAAAAGGATTGTATGTTCCGCTTCAGTCTTAAGAGCATCAAGAAAAAAGTCTGCAGCGCCATTTTTAAAGGCGGCGTACCAACTATGCTAAATCAGGTAACACTGGTACTGCTTGTATTTTTGTTTAATAAATTATTATTAGAGGTGGGCGGTAACCTTGCTGTTGCATCCTACTCGGTAATATCAACTATCGGAAATATCTGCTACTGCTTCGGTTCGGGAATTGGCTCGGTTGCTCTTATGCTTGCATCGCTTTTCTATAGTGATGAGGATCGTCGCAGTCTGCAAACAGTTGTAAAAACCATGTCTTTTTACGCAATTTTGCTGACGGCTATAGTAACCGTTATTGTGTTAATTGCGGCACCTTTACTTGTCGATCTGTTCCTTACGGACAATCTTGATGCAAAGAACATGGCAACCTTCGGATTGAGATTGTTTGCCCTGTCCCTTATTCCATGTTCACTTAATACGGCATTTAAGAACTATTATCAGGGTATAAACAGAGTCGGCTTTTCCGAAACAATTTCTGTTTTACAAAGTTTTGTTTTTGCAGCGATCGCCGCTTTAATCTTCAGCCGTTTTTTTCAGACAACCGGAATTTGGCTCGCGTGGGTTTTCGGAGAGGGAATGACATTCCTGTTTATTTCTGCTATTGCTTGGCTAAACAATAAAAAAATCGGAATATCTTCAAAAATTTATGCTATGCTCCCGAATAACCTCGGTGTAGCAGATGATGACTGTCTTGATATAACAGTGTGTTCATCAGAAGAAGCCGTAAAGGCATCAGAAGCGGCGGAAGACTTCTGTTTAAGACACAACGAAAGCGAGCGAAACAGCAAACTTATTTCTCTTTGTATAGAAGAAATGGCAAACAATATAGTTGAACACGGATTCACAAAAGACCAAAGAAATGATCATATTATTGAAATTCGTCTTATTTACAAAGATGAAAAGCACCTCATTCGTATAAGAGATAACTGTGTTAACTTTGATCCTATCGCTTATATGGACCTGCACAAAACCGATGATCCTACAATTCATATAGGTATACGCCTTGTAATGAAAATGGTTAAGGACGCAAACTATGTAAGTTCCTTAGGACTTAACAACCTTACTCTTGTTATGTAAAACAAAGGAAGAAATAATTATGAGCTACCCGTATAAAATTGATCTGCATATGCACACTCGTGTATCTGACGGCACAGATCTGCCGAGTGAAATTATAAACAATGTAAAAAACGCCGGGATAGCTCTTTTTTCGGTTACGGATCACGATGCTGTAAAGGGTTGCGCGGAGATTTTAAGTCTTTTAAAAAAAGACGATCCCTCATTTATTACCGGCGTTGAATTTTCCTGCAAAGATGAACTCGGGAAATATCATATCTTAGGATACAGATATGATGTAGCGGCTCCGGCTATAAATAGTATTGTTGCCGCAGGTCACAACCTTCGTATGGAAAAGCTTGAAAAACGACTTGATTTTTTGAAAAGAGAGTTCGGGTTTGATTTTTCAAATGAAGATGTAGATGCCCTGCGTTCTCTTGATAATCCCGGGAAGCCGCATATCGGAAATCTGATGGTAAAATACGGATACGCTGAAACAAAGGAAACGGCAATCAACAACTATATCAATAAGTTTCATTCAGGAAACAAATATGTCCGACCGGAAGATGCCATAAAGGCAATAATCGATTCTAACGGTATACCCGTTCTGGCGCACCCTTCTTACGGCCGCGGAGACGAAATAATAACCGGCGATGATATGAATAGCAGGCTTAAGAGGCTTAAAGAATTCGGGCTTCAGGGTGTTGAAGCGTTTTATTCTGGATTTACGCCGAAATTGCAAAACGAAATTCTTGATTTCGCAAAGCAGTATGATTTTTTTGTTACCGCCGGCAGTGATTACCACGGAAAGAACAAAATTGTTGTGTTGGGGGACACAAATCTGCCTGATGAGTCAATGTATCCCCCAGGTCTTATCAGATTTATAAAAGCAGTAAGATTTAAATGAACTCGAGAGTAGTTTTGCCTATTTTCTAAAGGAAATTATTTTTTTGATATTGAATTTTAAAAAAGTGTCTTTTGCCCAATGGCCAAAAGACACTTTTTATATTAAATCTTTAACAATATTTGTTTTACAGATAAATTTATTATTCCGCTTCTTTTTCGTCAGCAAAATAAATATCTGCAATGCTTACATTAACTTTGGTTACTGCAGTACCGGTCATAGTTTGTATTTTATCCTTGACATTAGCCTGCACCGCTTCCGCCACCTCGCGGACTTTAGCGTTTTTATCAACGCAGATATAAACAGTAATCTCAATGGCTCCGTTTATACTTTCCGCCTTGACTCCCTTAAAAACGCTCTTGGTTTTAAATGTACCTTTAATATCAATCGCCTTTTTGGAAAGCCCTGTTACACCCTCTACTTCGCAAGCGGCGATCTCTGCCATTTTTTCAATTACACTGGCTGACACATTGAGTTCGGTTTTGTTATCCTGCATATTTTTTCCTCCGTTTATAGAGTATTTTTTCTTATCCTCTGCCAATTATACCACATATTTTCAGAAGTCGCAACTATTTTACCGCAATAATTTTAATATTTGCAAGAGGTATATTTGTCTGTGCCGTTATTATATCCTGAATTTGCAGGGTTTGAGTTGTGGTAAGGCCTTCGGATTTTACTACAACATTTACATCCTTATCGCCTATAACTACCAGTGCATCGGCAAAATCCTTTGCCTTTAAAAGCGTTTCTATATTATTTTCCTGCTCAAGCCGTGAAACCAACGATTTAACCGTATCTGTAGCCGCCTGTTTTTCCTCTTCAGTAAGCGAGGATGAGCGCAGAGTTTCCTCTACTAATTCCTGTTGCTTTTTAAGATTTGCATTACGCTCTTTTTTTGCGGTGTCAAAATAGTTTTTATCTACTCCGTCCACTTTTGCAGAGGTCTGCACCGTTTCGGCAGAAGAGGTCTTTTTATTTACATATGTAGCTTCGCCTAAATATTTTTCATTGGAAGAAAACTTCATATTAAGCCAAACCGCCGCACCCAGACATAAAACCATAATAACAAGTATTGCCTGACCTTTTGTAAAAACTTTACCCTTTTTCATTAGATATTCCTCCTGAAACATATACTCTTTGTGATGTAATATTTAGCGCCGCCGTGACGGCGTTTTGTATTTTTTCAGCCACAGTTTGATCATCGCCCATCCTGCAAACGATCGCCACGCCTCTGATTTCCGGCATTATCTCGGTAACGATAAGCGGCTCTTCGCCTCCGTCCGATGATTTTACGGTGATGTAAGACTGCTTGGTGGCTTTTCTGTTTTCTTCGGCTTCTTTATTAGTTGAAGCTGATGTATCACTCTCTTTTGAGTCGGCATAATTGTATCTTACACCGCTTTCAAGTGTTATTACTACAGTAGGCTTTTTATCACCGGTAATCCCTGTAACAATACTGCTGACACTCTCTCGTACAGACTTGCTGTATTCCTCTGCCGTTACGCCGGCAGTTTTTGATTTATCCTTTTTTCCTGTAGGTATAAGTGTTGAAATGAAAATAAGGATAATGCCAGAGAAAGCCAAGAAAATCCACAATTTACGCCTGTTTATCACAGGTATTTTTTTAAACAAACTATCCATTTACCACCACAACCTCATAAATGCTTGAACCTATCACGGAGTTTACTTGTTCGTATGAGGCATCGGTGTAAACTAAAACTTTAGTAATACTTATGCCACCCGATTGCGATTTATCCGTAAAAACCGTAATTTTTGAAAAATTTATTTTTTGCGATGCCAATGCCTCGGAAAATATCATTTGAGCAGAGGCGGCGGATAAGCGCTCGTTACTGTAGTCCTCACTACCCTCTTTTATGCCCGGAAAATCTATATTTTGAAGTTTACCCACAGTGAATAACACAAGGCATAAAAAAGCAAGACTGAAAGCGTATGAAGCGGCTTTTGAAAGATTGCCTTTCGGCGCCAGGATATAAAGAGTGCCGAGTACTATACATCCCACGCAAAAAGCCGATATAAAGGCGCCTATCATATTAAAGCCCCTTTCCGGTACTTACTACCACAGAAAGCGAAATTATAAAGGTTATACCTACTATCAAAACCGCACCTACCAAAAGGGCAAAGACACCGTCAATAGCCTTTAAGAGTCCTGCCGTTTCACTTACCGAAAAGATTTCACAAATTCCGCTTGAAAGCAGTAACACCAGCCTCCAGATAAGCAGTTCTGAAAGTATCGGCAAAAGCATTACGGCAACCGCTATAATTCCGTAAATCCCCATTGAAGATTTTAATACGGCTAATGACGCAGAAACACTGTTTACCGCGCCGGACAGTGCATTTCCGGCAACAGGCACGCAGGTACCGAGTATATATTTCGCAGTTCTGACGGACATACTGTCCGCCGCGGAATTTACAGCGCTTTTAGCCCCCAAAAGTCCTAAAAAGACCGTTGATAAAAGTGTTAAAAACCAAATCCCGGTTTTTTTAAATGTTTCAGCAAGGCCGGAATTATTAAGGATCGGAGATACTGACGAACCGACGCAAAGGGCTAAATATGCGCCTATAACCGCCGATTGTCCAAAAGCCGCCGCGGCGGCTGTTACCTCTGCCGAGAAAAGTATCATTCCGCCGCTTACCGCCGCAGTTGCAGGGGCTCCGGAAACGCTTAGTATTCCCATATAAACCGGCACAAACGAAAGCATAAACGAGCTACAGGATTTTACCGCATTTACCGCCGCGGTAATACTGCCCCAAACGCCCGAAAAGAGTATTCCGAGGACGGCTAAAGTCATAGCAAATTTTACGGCTATATCTACCGATTTGCCGTTTTGGTAAAATCTTATCGCCGCCGCCATAAGTATAACTGCAAAAATCAAAAATCCCGATTTTATAGGGCCTTTTGCTCCGCTTTTTAAAAATTCTATGATATGGAGTATTATATTTTCTGTTTTCAAATTGTTTATCCAGTTATAATCTTTTATATCAATATTTTCCTCTTCAAAAAAGCTCTTAGCATCATCGCTTACAGAGTCTTCTATTCTTTCTATTTCAGAAAATCTGTAAAACTCATCATACGAAGGCTCTTCCCCGAATACCGAGAACCGCGGAAGAAAAATCAGCACACATATTATTAGACCTATAACTGCTTTTTTATAGTCCCGCAAATTTTAAAGCCACCTCCAAAATGCTTATTGCCGGCGGCACACAAAGAATAAATATTGCACATTTTCCGGCAAATTCCGCCTTAGCCGCTAAACCTCCAAGTCCGAAATCACGGCAGGTGTCGGCAATAAAATCAGTAATATATGCTAAGCCTAACACCTTAAGCGGCATTACAAAGTAGGGTGCCGCACCGGATGCTTTATTAAACACCGCTTTTAGTCTTGAAACATACGGCATTACCATATCAAAAGCCATAAGCAGTACTATGGCGCCGCAGGCAAGGCTCAATAAAAAAGCGTGCTCTCCGGATTTTGCTCTGATAGACATAATAAGTCCGGCAGTAATAAGAATAATACTGAGTATCTTTATCAGTATCGCCGTCATAAGCCGAATAGTCCCTTTATAGTAGAAAATAAATCGGCGATCGCGGTCACCACCATCAAAAGCACTACTACAAGCCCTGCAAGAGAAGTCAGCATTGCCTGATCCTCACGCCCGGAGCGAATAAGCAATTGGTTTAGTACCGTAACTATGATGCCGATCGCGGCAATTTTAAATATGAAGTTTACATCCATTTGCCTTCACCACTTAAATTCTACAACTATAAAATCTTTTAAATAAGCATTATTCCCACTGCAAGTCCGGCACAAATACCGGCAGTACGCCATATTTTACCGTCGGTTTTATATTCCGTTTCTTTCAGGCTTATCTCATCAAGCAGTAACCTTCTTACCCTGTCTATTCTGATTTGTTCGGTATCAATATCGCCGCGACCGAAATCCTTTAAAAACCCGTTTAAAGCATCATTGATTTCCTGACTCATTGATTTATCGAAAATTTCTGCGCCGTCGCAAAAAAGAGTAAAACCATCCACTCTGAAAAACGCATTTGAAAGAATTTTTTGCCGACTGAGCATTCCGTAGTTTAGCATAATTTGTGCGCTAAGCAGTGCTGAATCTATGGCTTTAAGTCTGTCTATGTAATCCCGTTTCGAATAAGATTTTAAAAATCCGAATACTGTGCTGCCAAGCGTTATCAGAACTACACCCGCAGTTTTAATAATCATATTCATTATTTATCTCCTCGATACTGTATACTTGCGGCGCCTCACCGATATTTTCAGATAGTAAAACTATATTTTTTAAAACACCGCTATCAATCAGCGTTTTGGTAACTTCTCTTTTTGTAAGCTCCGTAAGATTTGCGGCATGGGCTGTTGTTAAAATATACACGCCCGAGTTAAATGCCTCCAAAATACTCTTTACCTCAGAGGATGATCCTATTTCGTCAAAAGCTATTATCTGAGGAAACATAGTCTTTAGAGCGCAAGTTGCGCCAAACGCTTTATCGCTTAAAAACGAAACATCCGTATTAGGGCCTAAATCGAAGCCCTTTTCGGTGCCTCCGGATATTTCTCTGCGCGAGTCTATCACACTTATACGATACCCTTCTTCAGACAGCTTGCGTATTAAATCCCTTAACATTGTAGTCTTTCCACTGCCGGGAGCCCCTGCTAAAAGCATACCTCCGCTAAAATATGAAAGCGCCTCATCTGCACACCCCTTAACCTGTCGTGGTATTCGGATATTAAGCGATGTTATACCGGAAATTGTCGGTGAAAAATCACCGCAAACACCTACCCTGATGCCGCCGCACACAGAAATGTATCCGCTTTCTATTTCCTTTGTATGAGCAAAAACAGAGTTGTCACAAATTTTAAGAGCTGTATATTCAAATTCATCCGATGAGCAAATAACAGCATTTTCGTGTGTAGCGGAAAGCCTGCCTGTGCTTAACAAAAAAAGCGATTTCGCCCCGCTTGTAACGCCTACCGGCATACCGCGTCTGAGCCTTATTTCCTCAAATCTGTTTCCGATTGATATACTTTTCTTAATAGCCGCCGCTATTACTCCGGGCAACATCGGCAAAACGATATTTAAACGATTATCACTATCCAAAAAGCCACCCGCTATCATAAGTTTTGGACATCCTACCAAATACTATGAAAGGCAAGTCCTAATTTAGAACAAAAGATTTAAGTGAATGATTATAAAAACGGAAAAGCCCATCTCCTTATACTTATAAGCAGCCCTTATTGCCGCCTCTTACCGTAACCTTTGTAAAACATTGCCTCTCGTCAACTTATGAGTGGTCATAAGTTGACGAGAGGCAATAAACATAATTTTGCACATTGGATAAATGCAGTGTTTATCGGCATTTCTGATAAACAAACCAAATTCAGTTAGTTTACATAAAACTTTACGAATGTATAAAAGATGCGGTGAGCCTTGCTCACCGCATCTATTATTTTCATCTACTATCTGATGTCCGGCATATTACCTATCAGTCCTCATCAGACAAATTATGCCAAACATTCTGAACATCATCGTTTTCTTCAAGCATATCAAGCAACTTTTCCATTTTTTCCGCCGCTTCGCCCTCAAGCGTTGTGGTTGTTTGCGGAATGTACTGC
>CACXEV010000081.1 GCA_902766755.1 Oscillospiraceae bacterium
AGGTGTTTGAGGAAACAGGGCTCAGTCTCTTTGATGCAAAATACAGATGTGTTGTAACATTTGTTTCAGATGTTTGGGAAAGCGAACTTATGCATGTTTTCACCGCAAAAGAGTTTACCGGATCACTTAAAGAATGTGATGAAGGCGAGCTTGTTTGGATTGATAAAAGCGAAATCTATTCCCTGCCCATTTGGGAAGGTGATAAAATTTTTTTAAAGCTGATTGAAAATGAAAACTATCCTTTTTTCTCGTTAAGACTTGAATATGAGGGCGACATACTTATTGATGCTCAACTAAACGGTAAAAAAATTGATTATAAGGAGTATTTATGAAAATTTGCATATACGGTTCAGCCAATGAGGCTATTGATGTTTCTTTTCGTACCGCCGGAGAAGCACTCGGTGAAGAACTCGCATCCCACGGTCACACGCTGATTTTCGGAGGCGGTGCGAGCGGTATGATGGGTGCCGTGGCGCGTGGCTTCAGAAAAAAAGGCGGCGAAGTTATCGGCATATCACCTGAGTTTTTTAATGTTGACGGCGTTCTTTTTGAGGATTGTACAAAGATGATATATACCGTAGATATGCGCTCTCGCAAGCAAAAGCTCGAAGATATGGCGGATGCATTTATCGTAACACCCGGCGGTATCGGTACTATGGATGAGTTTTTTGAAACTATATCTTTAAATCAGTTGAAAATTATTAATAAACCCATCATAATATTCAATACTAACGGTTTTTACGATAATTTGATTTCACTGCTCGAAAACAGTGCCGATATGCATTTTTTGTCTCATGATGATTTAGATTTGTATTATGCTACTGATAATCCGAAAGAAATAATTAAATATCTTGAAAATAATAAAATCGGTGATTAAATCACCGATTTTATTATTTTGTCATATTTATAAATTCGGCTTCGTCAATAACCGGCACGCCGAGCGCATTTGCTTTGTCAAGTTTACTGCCTGCTTCTTCCCCTGCCAAAACATAACTTGTCTTTTTTGAAACAGAAGAGGATACTTTTCCACCGAGAGATTCAATAATTTCCGACGCTTCGTTTCTTGTTAAACTCGGCAATGTACCTGTAAGCACAAATGTCATACCTACAAATCTATCACTGACCGCTTTTTTTGTGGAATTCATATTTACTCCGCATGCTTTCAGCTCACTAATCATCTGTTTTGTTTCGTGGAGTGAAAAGAATTCAACGGTGCTTTCCGCCAAAACACTGCCAAAACCGGCAATGCTTTCAAGGTCTTCCCTGCTTGCACTCATTATTTCATCAATGCTATTATACTCTTCTGCCAACAGCTTGGCTGCGCCTGAGCCGATATGGCGAATACCAAGTGCGGTTATCAGACGCGATAAATCATTGCTTTTCGATTTTTCAATAGCTGACCTTAAATTATCTGCGGATTTTAGCCCAACGCGTTCAAGTCCCATTACAGCTTGAAAATCAAGCTTATAAATGTCAACAATATTTTTAATTAAACCGGCATCCAGCAGTTGTTCAAGCATTGCGGGGCCTAAACCCTCAATATCCATAGCATCTCTTGAAGTAAAATGAATTAAATGCCTTAATATCTGAGCCGGACATTCAGCATTTGTGCAGTGAATAACAGCCTCCCCTTCTTCTCTGAAAACAGGCGCACCGCAAGACGGACAAGAACTTGGCATTTTAAACACTTCAGAGTTTTCATTATGATGACTCACTGTAACAACTTCAGGGATTATTTCTCCGGCTTTACGAACAACTATTGTATCGCCTATACCGATTTGCTTTTCATTGATAAAATCCTCATTGTGCAATACCGCACGGCTGACTGTAGTACCCGCAAGCTCAACCGGATCAAAAACCGCCGTAGGGGTAAGAGCCCCGGTTCTGCCTACATTGATTTCGATATTTCTGAGAGTGGTTTCTTTCTCTTCCGGAGGATATTTGAAAGCTACTGCCCATTTGGGGAATTTTGCCGTACTGCCAAGCTCGGTTCTATAAGCGAGATTATCAACCTTAACAACTGCTCCGTCAATATCATATTCTAAGTCACCACGGCTGTCTCCGATGCGATCAATCTCATAAATCACCTCATCAATAGTATCACAGGCTTTATAACTGCTAAGAACCGTAAATCCGAGTGATGCCAAAAAATCAAGAGATTTTATATGAGAATTAAAAACTTTACCTGAAATGTGCTGAACATTAAAAACGAAAATTGAAAGCTCACGTTTCTTTACAACTTCGGGATTTTTTTGCCGTAAAGTACCTGCAGCGGCATTTCGTGGATTTTTTGCCGGCTTTTCACCCATAAGCTCTTGATGTTCGACAAGCTTTAAAAAAGAACTTTTAGGCATATAAACTTCGCCGCGCACTTCTAAATCATCCGCAAAATCAATTTTTTTAGGAACAGATTTAATCTGTAAAACATTTGCGGTTACATCCTCACCTGTTACACCGTCTCCTCGTGTTGAAGCTCTTAATAATTTACCGCCTGAATATTCGAGCGAAACAGATAAACCATCTATTTTAGGCTCAACAGAATATACGGTTTTGTTTTTATCAATTTTTAAATCAAATTCCCTTAATTCATTAAAGCTGAAAACGTCCTGCAGACTTTCCATTTTTATCGTATGATGAACAGGTGAAAACAATTTATTAGCATTACCACCAACATTTTGAGTAGGCGAATCCGGGGACAAAAGCTCAGGATACTCTTTTTCAAGAGCTTTGAGTTCACGAGTAAGCGCATCATACTCAAAGTCTTCAATTTCAGGTGCATCTTCATTATAGTAAAGATTATTATGATATTTAATTAATTCCGTTAGCTGTAACACTCTTTCTTTAGCTTCCTTAAAGTCCATAAAGACCTCCGTTATTGAGAAAAATTAAATATGTCATCCGCAGCATCACTTTGCGGTGTTTCTAAAACATTTGTAAAGTTTTCCGGTACCGCACCGGATATAACGGTTTGTGCCGCAATTGTAGTTAACTCAACAGAAAATGATTTATCGGCTCCAAGCATAATAATCCCGCCTGATAGATTTGCTTTAATTATTATTTGATGAATCACACTATTGATACCAGCAGAATAAAACTTGCTTTCAAAATCCAGAACCGGAAACTGAGAGTATCTCATTTTAAATCTAAACTTAGGTCCATAGCCTGTTGTATATTCACTGCCAAGCAATGTGCCAAGAGGTATACTAAGTATATTATCCGATTTATTATTTGACTTTTCCGATATGCTTTGTGAAATTTGCGACCTTAGTATATTCAGTTTACTGTAATCAATTTCAATACTGCTTACTGTATTATCGCTAAGCCTTGTAATAACGGCAATGTCGCTATATGAATACTGAAGTGTCTCCATAGCCGATTTTACTGCATCATCAAAAGCCGAAATCATTAGTGCTTTTGCGTTACTTTTAGCGTATGATATAATTATAGGTCTTGCTCTGAACATAAAAACGGCAAAAAGAACAAAAAATATTATAAAAAGACAAATCCAACGCAAAAAAATCAATTTAAATTTGCCGATTTTTAATTTCATATACAGCACCGCCTCGCAGTACATACTACTCAGACGGAAATGTTTTTGACAACATAATTATACCGTCAAAAATAAATTTAATCAATGTACGGCAAAAAACAGCATATAATTTACAAAATCATATCGGAGATGATTATGTGCTAAAAATACTATTAGAAATCATAAGCCATATTTTTTATGTTGCGCTACATGTTAAAAGCGGCGGATCCTTTCCGCGAACTCTTAGCGGAAAGGAGGAAAGTGAACTACTGAGAAAAGCCAAAACAGGAGATATAAACGCCAGAAACAAATTGGTTGAACACAATTTGCGGCTTGTAGCACACATAGTTAAAAAATACTATACTTCAGGATGCGAACAGGATGACTTAATATCCATAGGTACAATAGGACTAATTAAGGCAATTTCAACATTTGATAGCGAAAAAGGCATAAGACTCGCAACCTACGCATCACGCTGTATAGAAAATGAAATTCTTATGTACTTCAGAAATATCAAAAAGACAGCGCAAGATGTATATATCAGTGATCCTATCGAAACAGACAAAGAAGGTAATACACTAACACTCATAGATGTAATAGCCGACGATAGTGATATTGCGGAAGAAATTGATAAAAAAATCAAACTGCAAAAACTAAGGGTGATAATCGGCGGAGTCCTCGATGAACGCGAATACGAAATAATAAAAATGCGTTACGGACTTTTTGATGAAAAAGAGCTCACGCAAAGAGAGGTTGCAAAAAAACTCGGTATTTCAAGAAGCTATGTATCGAGAATAGAAAAATCGGCATTAAATAAATTAAGAGCGAGATTTTAGGATTTGTTATTATTCTTAATGAGTCTGTAAATCATTAGTCCTACTAAACTTACTATCATAGTAATTATAAAAACCAAAACGGCAATTTCATATCTTTTGCTGCCCAAAGCGCTACCGCCTAAAACTGAGGTTATAAGTGACGGAATGCGCGCTGTGGCGGTAATTAAAAGCCAAACAGATAACTTCATATCAGTAAGCCCGATAAAATATGAAATTAAGTCTTTTGGCGTTCCGGGTATCAAGAAAATAATAAATGTCAGTGTATTGAGTCGTTTTGAATCTTGCAGAAATTTCAAATCCTTGATTTTATCAATTGAAAAAAAGACTTCAACTATACGCACTCCGAATTTTCTCACAAACAAAAAAATCAATGCGCTGCCAACTAAAAATCCGATCATACAATCAATAGTTCCTCTGATAGCGCCAAACGCATACCCGGCAGCAATTTCAAAAGGCTCACCGGGTATGATAGCTATTATCATCTGAAAAACTATCATAATAATAAAAGTTAAATCACTGATTATCCCGTAGCTTTCTACAAACTCACGAAATTTTTCCGGTGTTCTTACAAATTGTATCATCGGCTTTCCTACAAGCAATGCAATAATTCCGCTGAATATCAAAGCAAGAATTATCATTACAAAAGTGAATATTTTCTTTTGCTTGCCGGTAAGCCTTGATTCCCCTATATCTTTCAAAAAAATCACTCCAAAACAATTATACAACATATTCTGTTTCAGTTAAAGAGATTTTTCTCAAAAAGTTGCTTTTTTTATGATTTAATGTTAAAATCATAAAAAAGCGAAAGGAGAATTCTTTTGAAACACGATATGATTTTGTCTTCACCGCCTATACTTCGTGATTTTTTAACTTACAATGAGACTATTCGCGGAAAATCGTCGAAATCAGTTGAAGAATACTATTTGGATTTGCAAACATTCTTTCGCTATTTACTGAAAATCAGAGGCTTGGCGCCTAATGATGTTCCATTTGAAAAAATAGATATTAATGCTGTAGATATTAATCTTTTATCCACTGTAACAATTTCAGATCTTTATTCTTTTATTGTATATTGCAAAAATGATAGAGGAAACAGCGCCGCCACAAGAGCGAGAAAAACATCAACGCTCAGAATTTTCTTTAAATATCTGACTTCACAAGTACATCTTCTTAAAGTAAACCCTGCCGAGCTTTTAGAGGCACCAAAAGTAAAATCTGCTCTTCCACACCATTTAACTCTCGAAGAATCACTTGAATTACTTTCAAGCATTGACGGGCCAAATCGTGAGCGCGATTATTGCATCATTACACTATTTTTAAATTGCGGTATGCGTCTATCAGAGCTTTGCGGTATAAATCTTTCGGATATAAGACCTGACGGAACACTGAGGCTTGTCGGAAAAGGAAACAAAGAGCGTATTGTTTACTTAAATGATGCCTGCAGAGATGCAATTTCCGCATATATTACCGTCAGACCAAATGAAGGTGTAAAAGCCGATGATAAAAACGCATTGTTTATCAGCAGAAACAGAAATAGAATAAGTAATAAAACGGTTCAACATCTTGTGCAAACATATCTTGATAAAGCAGGTCTTTCAGGTCAGGGCTTTTCTACACACAAATTAAGACATACCGCCGCAACTCTTATGTATCAGCACGGAAATGTTGATATAAGAGTGCTGAAAGATATTTTAGGGCATGCAAATCTCGGTACAACGCAGATATATACACATATTTCAGACAGGCAGATTAAAAATGCCATTGATTCAAATCCGCTATCTTCTGTTAAACAAAAAAAGAAAAACAATGATATTACAAAAAAATAACGCCGCTTAAAACACAGATATTTTAAGCGGTGTTATTTTATTTTTTGGATATAGTCTTTTTAGGAATGTTTTCAGTAGCGACTTTTCCACCGGTTTGCAAAAGACTTAAAACCATATGTGAAACTTCCTGCCTCTGCTCTTTTGGTATTGTTTTGATTGATTCAAATATTGATTCAGTTGTACGCCATTTTTGTTCGCTCATTTTATGAAAAGTATCGTTGCCTGTGGATTCAAAAAGCCCAAAAACTGTATCGGTAATAAGCTTTCGTTCATCGTCAGTTGTATTTTCAAGCCAGTTACTTAAAGTTTTTTCAATAAAAATACTGATATCAGAAATTTCAGCATTGACAAAACTATTACCTAAAACTTCCCAGGAAAAGCCATCATGTTGCAATAAACCGGATGCCGTACTCTTTACAACCATTTTTTCTGAATCGTGAGACAGCAATGTTCCTATAATCGAAGTATCAGGTACTATTCTTTGGATTTTCGGAAGAATATTTTTATAGCCATCAGAGACTATTACTTTACTTTTAAACCCGGGTGCATCAAAAGAAAACACATTGATTAACTCGTTTTGAATATCCGGATTACAAAACGATGCCGCATATACAGCAAAATTTCCGCCCTTTGAATGTCCGCCAACCCTGATTTTCAGGCAAAAATCTCGGCCTATTTTGTTCAGATATTCGACAGCGCTTCGTTGCCCGGCAGTTTCATCGAGGTACGAAAGATTAAAATCCTCTTTCCAGCCGACTACCGTACCGTCCGTTCCTCTGAAAGAAATAAAAGCAGTATCGTCATCAAGTATGAATGTTGATGCCGAAAACTGAGAATCATTACTATAATCAATTTCATTAACATAGTTACAGATTTTTGTGTTTTTAAATCGCGCACCGGCATTCATCTTTTTCATTAACAGAGGTGCCCTTGCCGTTAAAGATGTGGAAGCTAATATTTCTTCTATTGTATGTACTTTAAAAAATTCTTTTTCTGCATCTATAATAGAAATTTGCGAACTATCATCAGGAATATTTTCAAATTTTGTGTATGATAATTCCGAGAGAATCAGCGCATCAACGGCGCAAAACGGATCTACCGAAAAAGGTATGTCTCCGCGCCAATCAAGATAATCAAAAATGTTTGCCACAATATAACTCCTTTGTATACGGTATTGATTTTTCTTTTTTTATTATATAAAAACCGGCACCGATTAAATACCGATGCCGGTTTTGTCACAAAGTCTGCTTATACTCGATTTTATTTAATCATGCTGGCAACTTCAGCAGCGAAATCGTCAACACGCTTTTCAATTCCTTCGCCCTTTTCAAAGCGAACAAAAGAAGTAATTTTAATATCCTTGCCAAGCTCTTTAGCAGTCTTTTCAACATACTTACCAACGGTCAACTCACCGTCCATAACAAACTGCTGATCAACAAGACAATTCTCTTTGAAGAACTTACCGATCTTGCCTTCAACAATTTTACCGAGAACTGCATCAGGCTTGTTAGCCATCTTGGAATCCTCTTTCATCTGAGCAATAAGAATTCCCTTTTCTTTCTCAATAACCTCTGCCGGAACAGATGCTTCATCAAGATAACCCGGGTTCATAGCAGCTATCTGCATAGCAACATTTTTACCCATTGTAACAAAATCCGCATTATCAGTATCAAGATCGGTATCGAAATTAACCATAACACCAATTTTACCGCCTGCATGAACATAGGTTATAACCTTGCCCTCGTAGCGAGCAAAGCGACGAATTTTAATGTTCTCTCGAACCTTAAGGAACAACTCCTGAACCATTTCTTCAACGGTTTGACCGCCCTCAGAGCACTTGAGAAGCGCATCTAAATCAGCAGGGTTCTGGTCAGCTACTATTTTAGCAACTTTCAAAGCCAACGCTTTAAACTCTTCACCACCGGCAACAAAGTCTGTCTCGGCATTGATTTCAACAACAGCGCCTACGCCGTTTTCGCTTATAGCACAAACAGTGCCCTCAGCGGCAATTCTGCCGGCTTTTTTAGCCTGGGATGCTAATCCCTTTTCTCTTAAATAATCAGCAGCAGCATCCATATCACCGTTAGTTTCGGTAAGAGCCTTTTTACAGTCCATCATACCGCAACCGGTCTTTTCACGGAGCGCCTGCACATCTTTAGCAGTAAAAGCCATAATAATATTCCTCCTATGAAAATGTATTATTCAGCGTCCTCTGAAGTGGTTTCTTCAGCACTTTCATCAGCAGAATCCTGAACATCATCAGTTTCATCATCTTTTGCAGCAGCGCCGAATTCCTCACCTTGTCTGCCCTCTATAACAGCGGCGGCAATAGTTTCGGAAATGAGCTTAACCGCACGAATAGCATCATCGTTACCCGGAATTACAGCATCAATTTCATCAGGGTCACAGTTCGTATCAACGATAGCGATTATCGGAATACCGAGCTTTTTAGCTTCTGCTACTGCAATTCTCTCCTTATGAGGATCAACTATGAAAAGAGCGCCCGGCAATTTTTCCATATTCTGAATACCGCCGATAAACTTTTCAAGCTTTTCAATTTCAAGCTCAAGCTTAACAACTTCCTTTTTCGGGAGAAGGTCAAAAGTACCATCATCCCTCATTGCACGAAGCTGATTAAGGCGAGCAATACGAGTGCGAATAGTGCTGAAGTTGGTGAGCATACCGCCGAGCCAACGAGCGTTGACATACGGCATACCACAATGCTCAGCTTCTTCTTTAACAGAATCCTGAGCCTGTTTCTTTGTACCTACAAAAAGAATATCGCCGCCATCTGCCGCAATATCACGAGCAAAAAGATATGCCTCGTTAAGCTTCTTTACGGTCTTTTGAAGATCGATAATGTAGATACCGTTACGCTCTGTAAAAATATACTGAGCCATTTTTGGGTTCCAACGTCTTGTCTGATGTCCGAAATGAACACCTGCTTCAAGAAGTTGTTTCATTGATACAACTGCCATAATAAATTCCTCCTGAGGTTTTACCTCCATTTCAATCGCCTTATCCGGAAACGATTTTGTATCATAATCGCACCCCCACCGGGCAAAAGAAATGTGTGTATTTTTAGTCAACATAGGTTGACCGATAAATTATATCACAAGCTTTCTGAATATGCAAGCATTATTTATACAAATCAAGCACTTTTTCTGCACGTTCCTTCATCATTTTGCGTAGCGGCTCGGGCGATAACACCTCGACACCGTCAGAAAAACCTAAAAGCCAATTAACAAGTCCGTGACTTACAGCACAATTTACTGTTATTTCAAAATGAGTATCGGTAACATTAGTTACAAAGATTGACGAACCAAATCGATCAGCTATCTGCTCAAGAGACTCCTTACTGCATTTAAGACGAACTTCCGAGAATTCACCCACAAACATATCAAACAGGCCTTTAGTATAATCGGCAACATTAAACGTATCACTATAATTTGATACTTCGCTGAAGTGCCTGGCATTCTTATCTGTTTCTTCGACCGATTTCATACGGTCGATACGCAAATGTACAAGGTTATCATACTTATCATAATTACCTATCAGATAGTAATGGTCATCTTGCCAAGTCATAGCATAAGGATTTAAGGTTCTGTCTTTAAAAACGGTAACTATCTCCCTGCCCTTTAATTCCCTTACACCATATTTATATGATATCTTATGTCTGTTTTCAATTGCACGAGATATGGTATCGATATTATAAAATATTGATTCGTTATTTGTTTTACCGTCGGTATTGATATAAATACCAGAAGAATTACGCTTTAATTGATAACTGCTTAAAAACTCATCAAGCTTACTACATAAATCACGAGTTTTTTTCTCTGATATAAAATGCGCGGTACGAACAGCATCCTGCAGTAAAAAAATTTCAGGAAGTTCAAAATCCCTGTAAGCCAAAAAATATCCTGCCTTAGGACTTCGGGTTTTGATTATTTCGTATCCAAATTCTACTAAGCATTCAATATCATCATATATTGCTTTTCGCTCAGCATTAATACCGTATGCCGAAAGCTTTAAAATTATAAAAGATGCCGATATCGGATGCTCTTCATCAGAATACTTTTTTAAAATATCTACTATATACAATAGTTTTAATTTTTGACTTGTGCTTGACGCCATTTTTTCGCCTCCACTATAAATTCATCTCTTTTAAAAATCGCATTAACTGCATCTAAAAAAGCATTTGATGAAATACCTGTAGGTAGAGAAACCCACAAAGAAAAGCTATCTCTTGCCGATTTACTATCACTACATCCGGAAAGACCGAACAAATACAAATCAGATTTTGTAATTTTCGGCGATACACTACCATGTGCAACAGTAACCCCACTTTTTTCAAGGGCAGTGATTATAGTCTGTTTATCCATACCTTCAACGCCGATAAATCCTTGCTTAGACGGTTTTGCCTTTCTTTTTTCCTTACCGATAATTTGAGGCAAATATACGTTTATTATATTTTCAGTATCACAAAAGCTTTTTATGTACGATCTTATCTGTGCGCCGGCAGAATCAGAGTCGGTGATGATTACAGCGCCGTTTTCTCCGCACATACGCCTTATTAAATCACGCTTACCTCTGTCCTTGTATATTCCAAAGCCATTTGTTGTAACGATAGTGGCATCAATGATGTTTTCAAGCGCAATTTTATCATACTTTCCTTCAACAATTACAATGCTCTTAATCTGTATCAACTTTATCACCATTTGCAATTATATAGATAAGCTTAACGGTCATTTGCTCGAGGATATTTTTTTCGTCACCCGAAAAGC
>CACXEV010000082.1 GCA_902766755.1 Oscillospiraceae bacterium
GCCAGCGGCAAGAGCTTTGATAACAGAATAGGTAAAAGTTGGGATAGCGATCTTCACGAGGGCAGTAATGTACGCATAAAATATCTGCCCGAAAAACCAAAGTATGTTATTCGTGTACAGTAATATTAAACAGGAGATATTATTATGGGATTTGAGAATAAATTTGCAAGAATTATGAGAAATACCGGTCCTGCGCGCTTTTTCGTGCCGCTCGGCATTATCCTTATAGTATTCGGGATAATACTTGCCGGTTTTAAAACCGATAAATATCTTGAAACAAATGGAAAAATCATCGCCGTAACAGAGGTTGAGCCGATAGATGCCGAAGAAAATTCCGAAGCGGAATACGATGTTGATATCACATATACCGTGGGCGGTAAAGAGTATAAAAGCACATTCAGCAATCTTACCGGTAAATACAGTGTCGGTGATAATATAAAGGTTTATTATGACCCGGCTGACCCTGAAAGGATATCCAACAGCAAAATGGGGCCGCTTTTTGTGTTTGCTTTGATAGGCGCCGGTGCGGTTTGCCTGATTTTCGGCGTGTATAAAACCGTTGATGCGTTTAAAAAGAGCAAGGAGCTCGATAATATCGCTCCTTTTCCTAGCGCGGAATTTGAAGGCATCAAGGGTGCTTCCGGTGTTACCGAGTATTATTTCCGGTTTGATGGAAACGGTTTAAAGCCCGGATATATTGTTGAGAACGCCGATAGAAAGGTGCTTTTTGAAGCTAAGATGTTAAAGCAGGCGATTGTGGGTACCCGCCCGTACGAGTTCAGCAACCATATCACCGGCAAGGTTGAGCAGCACGAAGTGGGACATATTGTGACACAATCTTATAACGATGAGGTTTTCTCGGCAAAATCGTGGTTTAAGTTTGACGGTAAGAATATCTGGGATTTGCTGCACGAAAAGGGTATTCGCATATCGACTAATGTGCACAGTAAATTTCCCAACTTCATCTATGATGTAGCTAAAAACGGCTCGGTATTCGCAAGGATTGAAACAAGCAGTATGTATGTTCACGAGGATGAGGAAGCGGAACACAAGATAAAGGTCCCCATAGGAAAAATGTATTATAGGGTGTGGACATCGTCCAACGATTTAGATACCCTCTTCCTTACGGTTTTTGCAATTTCCGAAACGGAACAGGCAGTCGTTGAATAGGTGATTATTTAGTATTTCAGGCATCTAATATGCCCGATAACTTTCAGTGAATAGGACAGGAGTATTTTATTTATGCAATTTGTTTTTTCGGTGCCAAATCTCATAAACGCCTTTCTAATTTCTGGCGGTATCGGCGTTTGCACTCTTTGCTTTTTGCAGATTTCATCATCCAGGCATTTAAGAAAAGAAGTGCGCATGTATTTTCAAGTTTTTTTCCTTTTGATACTTTCCTATATTTCCCTGCATCTTGCAAGGCAGATTATGGAAGGATTACCAGGAGGCTCTGTGCGTACAGCGCTTTATATCATTACATTTTTAGAAGTGACCGCCGCCGGCTTTATGGCGCACATTATGTCACTTTTGGTAATTGCCGTTTCAAAGCTCGATAAGAAACTGACTGCGCGGATGGTTGTGCTTACATATACCCTTCTTTTAATACATATTGCGTTTTTAGTCATAGGTTGGCCCTTTGATCTTATCTATTATTTTGATGCGGACAATGTTTATCACCGCGGAACTTATTATCTGCTTTCAAATATCGGTCCGATACTTATGTTGGTATTTGACGCTGTAGTGTTGTTGAGTAACAGTAAGAAGATTTCAAAAAAGGTAAAAATCGCTTTTGGAAACTATATTATAGCACCTATAATCGCAATACTTCTTCAAAGCTTTTCACCTAAAATTCAATACATAATTTTTGTTACCGTAGGCGCTTCGGTTTATATGTTTTCGGTTATTATCGAAAATCAGAATGCGGAATACGAAAAGCAAAAAATTGAAAGTTCAAGAATTGATACCGAGCTTACTATGGCATCGGCAATTCAGGCGGATATGCTGCCTAATATTTTCCCTGCATTTCCGGATAGGGAGGAATTTGATGTTTACGCCTCAATGAATCCGGCGAAGGAAGTGGGCGGAGATTTTTATGATTTTTTCCTTGTTGATGATGACCATCTTTGTATGGTTATGGCGGATGTATCGGGAAAAGGCGTTCCCGCGGCACTGTTTATGATGGCGTCGAAGATAATCCTCGCCAATAACGCGATGATAGGCAAAACGCCGGCTCAGATACTCACCGATACAAACGCCGCAATTTGTTCAAATAACCGTGAGGAAATGTTTGTAACGGTGTGGCTCGGTATTCTTGAAATATCAACAGGGCGTCTCACTGCTGCTAATGCCGGTCACGAGTATCCCGTTATTATGAACGAGAACGGCGAATTCGAGCTTTTAAAGGATAAACACGGGTTTGTAATAGGTGGAATGGACGGGGTAAAATATAAGGAATATGAAGTGAAACTCACCCCCGGCTCAAAGCTCTTCCTTTATACTGACGGTGTACCGGAGGCAACAAATGAGAATAAGGAGCTGTTCGGCACAGAACGAATGCTTGCGGCGCTTAATAAAAATACAAAGGTATCGCCTGAAGAAATTCTTAAAAGTGTAAGACTTTCTGTTGATGATTTTGTAAAAGATGCAGAACAGTTTGATGACCTTACTATGCTGGCGCTTGAATATAAGGGTGAAGTCTCAAAAGGATAGATGTTTGAAATAAAAAATACAATTATTTTGGAGGTATATAATATGCTTAACATTTTGAAAAACAAAGATAAAGACACACTTGTTCTTTCTCTTGAAGGCAGACTCGATACTACAACGGCGCCTCAACTCGAAACAGAGATTAAAGAGTTGATAGAGGGTGTATCCTCGCTTACGCTTGATATGCAGAATCTCGACTATATTTCATCTGCCGGACTTAGGGTATTGTTATCTGCTCAAAAGATTATGAACACGCAGGGTAGTATGAAGGTAATAAATGTCAGAGAAACTATAATGGAAATTTTTGAAGTGACAGGTTTTTCTGATATACTTACAATTGAATAGTCATATGTATTATATTTTGTAGTACAGAAAAAGACAGTCCGCTAAAAAACGGACTGTCTTTTTGTGGTGGAGCAAGATGTCTTAAAGACAAACACCCGGTCGGGATAAGAGGCCTTTGTTTTAATAAGGATTTATTTCCGGATTGGGTGCGGCACCTTGCCGCTGGTGGAGATGATCGGGATCGAACCGACTACCTTCTGAATGCCATTCAGACGCTCTCCCAAGTGAGCTACACCCCC
>CACXEV010000083.1 GCA_902766755.1 Oscillospiraceae bacterium
AGGAACGGCCTCAACATCGTTTTTAGCTTTAAGCTCTGTGAAATGGAAATCAGTTCTGCGCAAAGCAATAATGTTATCGGTATAGAATAAATATGTTCCGTTTTCAAACTTGCTTGATTCAGCAGCCGCTTCAGGGCAAAGCTCATCCCTGTTGCCTATAACTTCCTGTAAGCCTGATATAACAGCCGGGTTTTTAAGATTATTTACATACTTTGTACCGTCAAAGGTTATAAGGTCGATATCGTTAAGCCACAGCAAATCGATAGTTCTCGAGGTCATCCAAGCCGCGTGACCTACTTCAGCCTTAAAGCTTCTGCACATCTCTTTGAACTTATCATAAGTCCACTGACCGTTTTTCCAGAGAGTATACGGATCCTCAAGCTTATACTGCTTGATCAAAGAGGGACGGTAAACTACAACCGTAGGCTGCTGGTTAAGTGTATTTCTAAGGTTTGCGGCATAATATTTGCCTTTATATGAATAAGCTTTCATTACGCGGCTATCCCATATATCACCGCTAAAGTCAAATCCGGTGGCAGACTTTAAATCCTGACAAAGCGTCATTCTCGAAGGAGCCGGTGAAATATAACGGATAAGGTCGGGAGATTTTCCGGCGTTTATAAGAGCAGCAATGTTTGTATCGTATGTTTCATAGCCCATCTTGGTCCACTTGACCTTCATACCTGTATCTTTTTCAAACTTTTTAACAACCTTATCCGCATCCGTAACATCGGTTACAGGGCTCCAGGAAACAACCGTAAAGGTTTTACCTTTAAGAGCTGACGGCATCTTTGCTACAAGATCATTCCACGAAAGAGAATCTGGATCGGCAATATTCGAAGACTCAACGGATTGATATTTAAGATGTATATCCGATATATCGGAAAGCATACCCTCTTTTACTTCCACTTCGCCGCAATAAATCTCATTTGTACCACCTTCAAGCACATACAAATAATGTTTACCGGCAGAAATATTTTTAAAGGAATACTTACCTTCTGGGTCTGTAGTGGCCGCAATGTTTTCCGGCATTAATTGCATTTTAATTCCTTCACACGGGTTATCTTCGCCGTCTAATAATCTTCCGCTTATTGCACCTTTTGAATTGTCCAAATCATCAAAATCATACCAATCAAAATCCTCAAACCCGTCATCACCCTCAAAAAGCATAAATATTTCGGGATCATAAGGAATTTTAATAAATGAATTTTTGTTAACTTTGCTGTCGTCAAAGAGATTACGGCTGAAGTTATCCTGCGTCAGTGTCAAGCTGCAGAAATAGCCTTTACCATGATCAAGATTGTTTAGACGCACGATTATATCCGCTTTACCTTCGGCATTAAGCATGGCATCATCGGGAATTAAAAATCCTCCCTGCGTTTCAAAATAGTATCTTGTAGAATCAAAATACATTTCAAACGGTATACTTACATATTCACCGTTTTGAGATATGGAACGGTATAACACTTCAGGAGTAAGACCTACGAAATTTGTCCTCACTAAGTTGCCGCTGAAATAATATCTTGAATCGGGGTCAACAAACAGTTGGTTGCCATAAGTCTCGTTGCTTTTTGAACCGTCACTCTTCATAATTTCAGCAGGAACCGTATAGTTCTCAAAAAATCCTTTTTCGAGCTCTATATTTCTGATGTTTCCTTCATTGCTGTACTTCCACGGTGTAGCAGAACCGAACTGCGAATAACCGAGGCTGAAATCACCGTCAATTATAAGATTGTTTCCTACCCTGTTTCCGTTCTCATCAAGCTCGTAAACAGCAAAATCGGAAATGTAACCCGAAGAACCCGACATAAAGTAGAAACGAACAGATAAATTGGAATCGGAGCTTTCCCTTAAAAGCTCTGATGTTTTAAAGGTTTTAGTGACTCTGATTGCCTGATTCTTAATATCGGACGAATCAAATCTATCTCCCAAAGTCGCTCTTAAAGCCGCCTCGTTTAAACCCCACTTTGTTGTTACAACATCAGGATTTGCAAGATTTTCATTACGCTCATTATCATTAAGATAGGTCCACGCACTATCCAAAACCTTCTCCGGGTCATTATCTACAGTTTTGGCCTCTTCCAAAGTTTCGACATTTTTAAAAATCTTTTGATAAAGAACTCCGTAAGGTTCGTTTACAAGACCATTTACAAGCGATGTGTAAGAAACCTCATACTTTGTAGAAGGTTTAACGGACATCATCTGCTGTAAAAGGGCATAGTCTGCCGTATCTCTATACTGAATGGCGTGTATATTATTCGGAGTCACTTTTGAGAAGAAGTTTTCCGGTATATCGAAAAATCTGAAAAAGTTAAACGAACCCGAACGCGTCCAACCGGTGGCATCACCGGTAGCAAAGTCGCCGTTTGATATCAGATTATCGCCTATGGCGTTGCCCGACTCGTCAATTTCATAAAGTGAAGCATTGGCAAGATAACCGGATACAAGTGCATTTGGAACATTAAATGTTGCCTTAAAATTATCTTTTTTACCGATTTTACCGGTAGTAAACTCATAGCTTTCAAGATAACTGCTGTCACTGACCGTTTTTGCTAAATTTTCAGCCTTAATATCGGTGAATTTTCCGAGTGCGTTAGTTAAGGCAAATGTGAAACCGACCTTATCGGTACTGTTTCCCTCGCCTAAATACTTAACATTTGCGGAAAAACGGTATTTCGTGTTTGATTTAATTGTAGCCTTTGCTTCAAGCTTTCCGTTGCCTTCGGCTACGACGGTATAATAGTTTACCGTTTTATCATTTATAACCTCTGTTTTATTGCTGCTATTACCGGAAAACAGCAACATTTTGGAGGAAGCAGGCAGCTCATAATAGCTATCTTCTGCATACTCAATATTGAATGTTGAGCCGTCTTCGCCTAACGAGCCTTCTTTCATCCATATATCTGCATATGTTGTAAACGGAACTACCGATAGCAAAATTATAACCGATATTACAAAAGCCAAAATCCTATTAATTTGATTTTTCATACATGCGCCTCCTGCTTATAAAATATTCCTGATAAGATTTTAACATATATTATAATGATAGTCAAATAAAAAAACAGCTGCCTTAAACAAATAAGGCAACTGTTTCTTATCTGTATGCTATTTGGTCATAAGCTCGCAAACGAGATTTGAGTGTTCGAGTGCATTATCGAGCCCTTTTCCGGAAATAAGGCAAGCCTCGTCATACAAAAGCTTAGTGTACTTGCCGAAGGTATCTTTATCCTCTTCATACATTGATTTAAGCTTATCGGTTATTTTGTGCGAAGCGTTTATCTCAAGCACTAAATTGGCTTTAACCGCGTTATCTTTAGCACCTGGCATAGAATTGAGCACCTTTTCCATTTCAAGCGAAATACCGCCCTCACTCGTAAGGCAGACCGGATGATTTTGAAGCTTCGCGGTAAAGCGAACATCGTTTACTTTGCCTTCGAGAGCTTTTTTCATCTCTGTGAGCATATCCTTAGCCGCCTCATTTTGCTCATTAAGCTCTTTTTTCTCCTCTTCCGAGCCGAGGTCAAAATCGTTATCGCAAATGTTTACAAACTTCTTACCGCCATACTCACCGAGCATTTTAAGAGAAAATTCATCGACATTATCGGTAAGGTACAAAAGCTCATATCCTTTTGCCTTTACGGTATCCGTTTGCGGCAGAATATCAATTTTTTCTTTTGTCTCACCGCAGGCATAAAAAATTGCGGTCTGGCTTTCAGGCATACGCTCAGTATACTCTTTAAGGGTTACATATTTGTTTTCCCTGCTTGATACAAACAAAAGTAAGTCCTTAAGATTTTCTTTATTTGCACCGTAGCCGTCATAAGCGCCGAATTTTAACTGAACGCCAAAGTTTTCAAAAAACTTCTCGTAATTCTCACGGTCAGTTTTAAGCATTTTTTCAAGCTCGTTTTTAATCTTCTTTTCGACCGTTTTAGCAATGAGCTTTAACTGTGCATCGTGCTGTAAAACCTCACGGGAAATATTAAGTGACAAATCCTCACTATCAACAATACCCTTTACAAAGCTGAAATAATCGGGTAAGAGGTCGGCGCATTTATCCATAATAAGCACACCGCGTGAATAAAGCTGAAGCCCCTTTTCAAACTCTTTTGTATAATAATCAAACGGCGGCTTTTCGGGAATAAAAAGAAGTGCGCTAAAGGTTGCCTGACCTTCCGTTTTAGTATGTATAACCTTTATAGGATCGGTAAAATCATAAAACTTTTCTTTATAGAAACTATTATAATCCTCAGGCTTTATGTCCTTTTTGTCCTTTTTCCAGAGAGGTATCATACTGTTAAGCGTTCTGTCTTCAACAACATCCTCAAACTCACCCTCTTTGCCCTCGACGGGCTTTTTGGTGGTAAACTGCATTTTTATGGGATGACGGATATAATCGGAATACTTTTTAACTATAGCACTGATGCGGTATTGGTCTAAAAACTCGTCATAATTCTCGTCGTCTGTTGATTCCCGGATTTTAAGGGTTACAACGGTACCCACATCATCCTTTTCGCAGGGCTCGATAGTATAACCGTCCGCACCCTTTGATTTCCAACGAAAAGCAAAATCCGAGCCGAAAGCTTTTGATTCTACAGTAACCTCGTCACTTACCATAAAAGCTGAATAAAATCCTACGCCGAACTGTCCGATAATATCCACATTTTCGGTTTTTTCGTTATCATTCTTAAAGTTAAAAGAACCGCTTTTTGCTATTGTGCCGAGGTTTAAGTCGAGCTCATCCTCGGTCATACCGCAACCGTTGTCTATTACCTTAAGTGTTCTGTTATCTTTATTGATTTCCAGCCTTATAACAAAATCATCCGGCGCAATTCCCACAGAGTTATCTGTAAGCGACTTAAAGTACAGCTTATCAAGCGCATCAGAAGCATTTGATATAAGCTCACGCAAAAAGATTTCTTTATGGGTATAGATAGAGTTTATCATCATATCCATTAGTTTTTTAGATTCCGATTTAAATTGTTTTGTTCGCATAGTTAGTTTACCACCTGTTTTTTATTCTTTGGTGAAAGTAAATTCACCGTCTTTAAAATCACATATAACAGTATCGCCGTTTTTAATACTGCCGTCAAGTATTTTTTCGCTCAACTTATCTTCAATATCGTTTTGTATCTCACGACGAAGCGGACGAGCGCCATAGGTATCATCAAACCCTTTTTCCGAAAGCTTATCTATAAGCTCATCTGTAAACCTCGCCGTAATATTAAGGTTATCAAGACGTTTATTAAGATTTTCAAGCATTTTTGACGCTATTATCTTGATTTCTTCCTTATTTAGTCTTGAAAATACAATAATATCGTCAACGCGGTTTAAAAACTCCGGTCTGAACGCACTTTTAAGCTCGCCTAATACCTTTTCCTTAATATCGGTCTTATCAGCATTATCTGATGAGCTATCCCCAAAACCAAAGCTGACTCTTTTCTCGGTTATAAGGCGCGCACCGATATTCGAAGTCATAATAATAACTGTGTTTTTAAAATCTACCTTTCTACCCTGTGAGTCAGTGAGTATACCATCCTCAAGAATTTGAAGCAGAATATTAAACACATCCGGATGAGCTTTTTCGATTTCATCAAATAAAACTACTGAGTAGGGATTACGGCGTACCTTTTCCGTAAGCTGACCGCCCTCCTCAAATCCTACATAACCTGGAGGTGAGCCAATAAGGCGGGATACTGTATGCTTTTCCATATACTCTGACATATCAAGCCTTATCATCATATTCTCGCTGCCGAACATTGCCTCTGCAAGCGCTTTACAAAGCTCGGTTTTACCTACACCGGTAGGTCCTAAGAATATAAACGATCCTATTGGTCTTTTGGGATCCTTAAGCCCTACTCTTCCCCGGCGAATAGCCTTTGCCACCGCACTTACCGCCTCATTTTGACCTATAAGGCGATTATGCAGTTCATCCTCAAGTCTAAGCAACCGTGCGCTTTCAGCCTCGGTAAGTTGTGATACCGGAACACCGGTCGAAGAAGATACTATCTCAGCAATGGTTTCAGCTGTTACTTCACCTGAAGTATGAGCGTTTTTTGCGTGCCATTTTTCTTTCTTTTCAGAGAGTTCTTTTGTTTTTTGTGTGATTTCGTCCCTGATACTCGCCGCACGCTCAAACTCCTGCGATTTTATAGCATCTTCCTTTTCCGCCTGAAGAGCGGTTATCTGCTTTTCAAGATCCTTTAAATCATCCGGCGCTGCGGAAGCGGAAAGTCTTACTTTAGAAGCCGCCTCATCTATTAAATCTATAGCCTTATCGGGCAAAAATCTATCGTTTATATACCGAGCGGAAAGATTAACTGCGGCAATTACCGCTTCATCTGTAATATTGACCTTATGATGCGCCTCATACTTATCCTTTAAACCGCGAAGAATCAGTATTGCATCATCCTCACTCGGTTCCGAAACCGTAACAGGCTGAAAACGGCGTTCAAGAGCAGAATCCTTTTCAATATTCTTTCTGTACTCACTTATTGTGGTAGCGCCGATAACCTGAAAGTCACCACGCGCAAGCGACGGCTTTAAGATGTTTGCCGCGTCGGTTGATCCCTCTGCAGAGCCGGCGCCGATTATTGTATGAACCTCATCAATAAACAAAATTATATCAGAAGATTTTTTAACTTCGTTTATTACTGATTTTATTCGTTCTTCAAAGTCGCCCCTGTATTTTGTACCGGCTATCATACCGGTAAGGTCGAGAGAAAATACGCGTTTATCCGCAAGTATTTCCGGCACATCGCCTGATACGATTTTCTGTGCCAAGCCTTCTACTACCGCTGTTTTACCAACACCCGGTTCGCCTATTAAGCAAGGATTGTTTTTTGTTCTGCGGCAGAGTATCTGAATTACGCGTTCGATTTCTTCTTCTCTGCCTATTACCGGGTCAAGCTTTCCTTTTTTTGCCTGTTCGGTAAGGTCTATACCAAATTTATTCAAGTTTCCTTTTTTTGCACTTCTTTTTTGCCCTTCGTTAGACTCAAAATTGTTTTCCTCAATACTTTCCGACATATCTTCTACACTTATCCCGGCCTCACTTAACGCCTTTGCGGTAAGCGCCTGTATATCAACGCCAAGCTCACTTAAAAACTTAATTGCAAAGCTTTCGCCCTCACTGAGAATAGCTATCAGTATATGCTCTGTCCCCACAAATTTTTTGCCCGTTGACGCACAACCTGCTATTGCAGTTTCAATAACCCTCTTTGACCTGGGTGTAAAATAATCGGGGGAAAGCCTTGTAGGTGTGCCTACGCCGATATTCTTACGCATTTCCTCCTCTATGTTTTCTGCAGTCACTCCACTTTCGTTAAGCACCGCCGCGGCAACACCGCTGCCAACGCGTAAAAGCCCTAATAGCAAATGCTCACTGCCTACATAAGTGTGCCCCAAAACCTGGGCGGAATTTATAGCTTGATTTAAAGCTTCATTTGCCTTTTCAGTAAATCCGGAAAAATTGTATCTCATAAAAATACCTCCTTAGCCGAGCGCATTTCTCACCATTTCCGCGCGTGAAATATCGCGCTCATCTTCGGTCATATTGCCGTAAGTTTTCATAAGCATATACGGTTGACCTTCAATAAGAATTTTTATCGGGTTAATATCATCCTTTATAACACCTGTATTTATACCGAGCTTAACCCTGCCTATAAGCTTAATAAGCTCTGCGCTTGAAAGTATTCTCGCATACTTTAATGTTCCGAGAGCGCGCATACATAGGTCCTCCGTTTTTATTAAGTTTAAATTCTTTTGCAGTTGCCTCTCTTTACTTATTAATTGCTCGGATATAACTCTTAAATTATCAACAGCGTTTTTTTCGCTGATGCCGAGCGTAATTTGGTTTGATATCTGATAAAGCGAACCGGCGGCATCAGAGCCCTCGCCATACATACCGCGAATTGTAAATCCTACCTTATTAACCGATTTAGTAAGAGCCAATATCTCCCCTCTGCTCTCACTCACAGGCAAATGAAACATAACCGACGCACGAAGTCCGGTACCTAAATTTGTAGGACATTCGGTAATAAATCCGAGTGTGTCATCAAAAGCTATATCAAGGCTTTTACATAACAGATTATCTATTTCATCGGCTATCTCATACGCTTTTTCAAGTTGAAAACCGGGCAAAATCACCTGGATACGGATGTGGTCCTCTTCCCCGATCATTATACTTACCGTTTCATCCTCTGATAAAACTATCGCTTTATTATCAGAATTAAGCACAAATTCACGGCTTGCAATATGCCGTTCAAGCATTGAAAACCGCTCATTTACCGGCACATCTTTCATATCTATATATTTAAGGCTTAGCGGCGCAAAATTTTCACTTTCGATAACCTGTTTTATTTTTCTGTTAACTTCAAGCCTTTGCTCGTCGCTCATACGCGCAGGAAACGGAAAACCGTTAATATTACGCGCAAGTCGAATTCTTGTGCTTACAGCTATGTCGCCACAAGGCGCGTGATTATTATACCAACAACTCATTTTTGCGCCTCCATTTCTCTTATTTTATCGCGTACGCTTGCAGCCTCCTCAAATTTTTCCTCACTTACAAGTCTTGCCAGTTTTTCTTTTAAAGCATCAATCGTATCAATATTTTTTTCTGTTTTTACCTGATTTTCACCGATAGATTTACCTATATGCTTTACTGAACCATGCACACGTTTAATGTACGGCAAAAACTCATTATAAAAAGTCTTATAACATTCAGGACACCCTGCCTTACCGCTTTTAGATATATCCGAGAATGTACTGCCGCAGCATTTACATCGCACCTCATTTAGTTGAGATTTAAGAGATAACGCATCACCGAACATGGAAGCGAGCATACTGTTAAAGCCGCTGTCAGGTGTACCTATACCCTCGTTTGCCGCACATTCGGCGCAAAGATGCATTTCCCTTGCAACTCCGTTTACAACCGAGTGAATATGTGTTGTGGCGGTATTTTTACCGCATTTTTCACATAGCATAAAATCGCTTCCCTTCAAATTAGAGCTGAATCAATAACATTTCTTTTAATATTGTAGCGCGCACGCTGTTTCTGATTTGCGGCGGCAATGAGTGCATAACATTTTTTGAAATTGCGGAGTCCATAAGCCTTGCGCTCGTCTTATCAATAAGTCCGGACTGATAGCAATTTTCTATAAGTATTCTTGCACTCATTGCGTCAATCTCTTCGCCTATTGAATTTATTATGTGCATTATAGCAGACGAACCGTCAAGCACAACTCTCTTTATTTTAATATAGCCGCCGCCTCCGCGCCTACTCTCAATAATAAAACCATGCTCCGGAGTGAACCGTGAGGAAAGTACATAATTAATCTGGCTTGGCGCGCAACCTATTCCGTTTGCAAATTCATTGCGCTGAATTTCCGCTGTGCTTTCTTCCGATTCATCAAGTAACTCAAGTATTCTTTCGGTTATTAAATCACTAAGTCTCATATTCATCACCATTTTGACCTTTCCTGACCTTTATTATACACCAAAGTCAGTAAAAGTCAATAGGTAAATTTAAAAAAATTTGTAACACGCAAAAGTCTCGTTACATAGTATGTGTTGAAAGACGAAAAGGAGGTCTTTATATTATGTGTAATAATTGTATGGGTGGAAATTGCAGCTGGATTATAATTCTTATTCTCTTACTCACCTGCTGCGGCAACAACGACAATGGTTGCGGCTGTGGCTGCGGTTGCGGTAACTAAAATTAAATAATCCATAAAAGAGGGGGCGCCCACAAAAGTGGGCGCCTCCGCCGTCTGCTTAAGACTCGTTTATTATATTAAAATTATATTATTTAAACGAAGGTGGGGTTGTTTTTGTGTCAGAAAAACTGTTGTCCCCTTTTGACGGTTCTGACATACTGAAATACATTTTTGCCGCCTTTGTAGTTCCGAAATCACGATTTGAACCGGTATTCTGAACCTTGTTAAACGCCTCTCTGAAAAGTGCATTGTGCGCTTCCTCGCGGTTTAACAGAAAATCTATTGTTTCTCTTACTTTTTTATCCTCGATTTGTCTGTAAAGATACTCGTATACTACCTTTGCCCTCTGTTCTGAAGCAATGTTTGAAAGCAGGTCTGCACATAAGTCACCTGTTACGGATACATAGTCGCTTGTCCACGAATAGCCCGAAGCGTTAATTAAACCGGGATTAAGACCTAAAATAACATGTGTCTGAATTTCGCCGGCAGGAACCTTTGTAGCATCAACATCGTGTCCATTCAATAAATTAATTGTAGTTGCAACCATTTCCATATGACCTAATTCCTCTGCCGCTATATCAAGGAATAGATCCTTGATTTCCGGATCTTTAATCCTGAAGCTCTGCGACATATACTGCATAGCCGCTTTAAGCTCACCGTTTGCACCGCCTAACTGCTCGTGCAAAAGCGCAGCATACTGCGGATTAGGTCTTTCAACTTCTACAGGGTGAAATAACTCTTTTTCGTGTTTAAACATAATCAATACCTCCTTAACTGTATTTTTAGCAACAAAATATTGATTATTCAGAAAAATGCAGAATTATTGCATTATAGCCTTGATTAAATACCAATCCTTAGGATTGGATAAAAAATTCACCTGCTCTTGCAAGTGCATTTTTTGGCTGGGGTATTCATAACGCAAGTCAAAGACGCGAGGTAAAAACTATAAAAAGTGAGAGTCTCAACTACGCGTCATGCGTGTCGAGGCTCTCGACTGGCTGGGGTGGCAGGATTCGAACCTACGAATGCAGCAGTCAAAGTGCTGTGTCTTACCGCTTGACGACACCCCAATATTAAATTTTAATTCCTGCCACCGTGGCAGGGTACTCTGCGCTATGGATTTTTTTGAACACTGCGGGTGTTACCAAAAAAATCTCATTGCTCGAGACTCCGTGGTTTGCAAAACCTGACGCGGTTTTGCACCCACTCCGACGAACCTACGAATAAAGCCGTCAAAGTGCTGTGTATAAGTTGGCAAAAGCCGAACATCGTCACGCTTTAGGCGGCAAAATTTCCACACGCCTTTGCCTCGTTGCTTGGTATACGCCGGTATACCGGCGCTCCTCATCTTTGGCGGAGCACAAATTTTGCTCGCCTGAAGTTCTGCGCAGTTTGTGCCGCCGCAG
>CACXEV010000084.1 GCA_902766755.1 Oscillospiraceae bacterium
AACTTGCCGAAGGTGCCCGTGAGGGCGGCCTCAAATTTTAAGAAGGAGGAGAATACTTTTGGCTACAAATATTGACGCATCAAAATTAGATTTACAAGAGCGCGTTGTTTCAATCAACCGCGTTTCAAAAACCGTTAAGGGCGGTCGCATTATGAAATTTGCCGCTTTAGTAGTTGTAGGTGACGGCGAAGGTACCGTAGGCTACGGCCTCGGTAAAGCAGGCGAAGTTCCGGATGCTATCCGTAAGGGCATTGAAGATGCTAAAAAGAATCTTTTCAAGGTTTCTCTTAAGGGCACAACAATCCCCCATGAAGTAATTGGTGAATTCGGCGCAGGCAGAGTGCTGTTAAAGCCCGCTGCCCCCGGTACCGGCGTTATTGCCGGCGGTGCTGTTCGTGCGGTAGTTGAGACCGTTGGCATCAAGGATATCCGTACAAAAGCGCTTCGTTCAAACAATCCTTGCAATGTGGTTCGCGCAACGGTTGAAGGACTTAAGTCTTTACGCGATTTAGAGCAGGTAGCTGCCGTTCGCGGTAAAGACGCTAAGGAAATCTTAGGTTAAGGAGGAGCAGCAAATGGCTACAAAGAAAAAGGCTGCCGGCCTTACTGTAAAACTTACAAAAAGCACGATTGGTTCTAAAAAGGATCAGATTGCTACGGTTAAATCATTAGGCCTTAATAAACTCGGCGACACATCGGTTCAACCCGATAACGCGCAAACGCGCGGCAAGGTAAACAAGGTTTCACATCTTGTAACTATTGTGGAAGGCAAATAATTAAACCGTAAAATGCGGGCAACCGCTAAATTGCAAGGAGGTGCAAACAACAATGAAATTGCATGAATTGTCTCCGGCTGAAGGCTCTAAGAGAGAGTCTAAGCGTATAGGCAGAGGTCACGGTTCAGGCAACGGCAAAACTGCCGGTAAGGGCCATAAAGGTCAGAAGGCGCGTGCAGGTCACGGTATGAGACCGGGTTTTGAAGGCGGTCAGATGCCGCTTCAACGCCGTGTTCCGAAGCGTGGTTTCAATAATATTTTTGCTGAAGAGTGGATAGCTATCAATGTTGGCGCGCTCGATGTTTTCGAGGATGGCGCTACGGTTGATGCAACTGCTTTGGCGGAAAAAGGAATTATCAAGAAAACAGGTACCCCGGTTAAGGTTCTCGGGAACGGTAAAATTTCCAAAAACCTTACTGTTAAGCTCAATGCATTTTCAGCCGCCGCAGCCGAGAAGATCAATGCGGCAGGCGGAAAGGCAGAGGTGATCTGATGCTTGAAATTTTAAAGAATGCGTGGAAGGTTAAAGAACTTCGCAACAAGATATTGTTTACAATATTTATTATCGCCGTTTTCCGTATAGGTTCGGTAATACCGGTTCCCTATGTTGATGTTACCGCTCTTAAGGCGGCTAATGAGTCGGGTGCGACGAGTGACTTTTTCAGTTACTTATCAATCCTCACCGGCGGCGGACTTGAGTACGGTGCGATATTTGCGATGTCGGTAACCCCGTACATTAACTCTTCAATTATCATCCAGCTTTTATGCGTAGCTATTCCGGCTCTTGAGCGCCTTTCAAAAGAAGGCGAGGAGGGACAGAAAAAGCTTGCCGCTATCACAAGGTATGCGACGGTTATTCTGGCACTCATTCAAGGTATCGCTTACTTCTTCTATTTAAAGGGAAGCAATTTCTTAAGCGTATCAGGCGGAGCTGTTATATTTGCCGCATTCGTAATCGTTTTGGCGTTTACGGCGGGCAGTGCGCTTGTAATGTGGCTCGGTGAGCAGATAGATGTTAAGGGTATCGGAAACGGTATTTCAATCCTGCTTTTCGCCGGTATTATTTCCCGCGGTCCGCAGGCGTTCCGTATGCTTTATGTTTACTGGACAGAGTATGACCGTCAGGCGGCAGTTATAGGAATTGTGCTTATATTCCTGGCTGTTATTGCGTTCATCGTTTGGATGACCAACGCCGAGCGCAGAATTCCGGTTCAGTATGCAAAACGCGTAGTAGGCAACAAGATGTACGGCGGCCAGAATACACATATTCCGATCAAGGTTAATATGTCGGGCGTTATGCCGATAATCTTCGCTTCCTCAATCCTTATGGTCCCCACCATGATTTTAGGATTTATGCGGAATACCGAAACATCGTTTGCAAAAGCGCTTGCGCTTTTCAGCACCCGCGGTGTTTTCTACGCAGTAATTTACTTTATTTTAATTATTGCATTTGCTTACTTTTATGCAACAATTCAGTTTAATCCGGTTGAAATGGCTAACAACCTCCGTAAAAACGGCGGTGCGGTTCCGGGTATTCGTCCCGGCAAGCCTACATCGGATTTCATCGCTAAAATTTTGTCAAGAATAACATTGCTCGGCGCTGTTTTCTTAAGCGTTGTTGCAATATTGCCGATTATCGTAGGTAATGTTGGCGGAATTAACATTTCGCTCGGCGGCACATCGGTACTGATTATGGTAGGCGTTGCTCTTGAGACGGTTCAGAACCTTGAATCTCAGATGATGATGCGCCACTATAAGGGATTCCTTGATTAATCGGAGTGATAATATGAAACTGATTTTATTAGGTGCACCGGGTGCCGGCAAAGGCACTCAAGCGGAAATAATTTCCGAAAAATACAGTATTCCCACCATTTCAACAGGCAACATTATCCGTGCCGCTTTAAAAGAAGGCACCGAAATGGGGCTTAAAGCTAAAGAGTATACCGAGCGCGGCGAGCTTGTTCCCGATGAGGTAGTAATCGGCATAATCAAAGAGCGTTTGTCTCTTGATGATTGCAAGGGCGGCTTTATTTTAGACGGTTTTCCGCGCACTATACCCCAGGCTGAAGCACTTGACAGTATGAATATCGGAATTGACGCCGCTCTCTCTATCGAGGTAGCGGACAGCGAGATAGTAAAGCGTATGTCAGGCAGGCGCGTTTGCCCTGCGTGCGGCGCCAGCTTCCATACAGAGTACAAAAAGCCTGAAAAAGACGGTATATGCGATGTCTGCGGCGAGGCTCTTATTATCCGAAAGGACGATGAGCCCCAGACTGTTCTTAACAGACTGAGTGTTTATCACGATCAGACCGAGCCGCTTAAGAGCTATTATAAAGCTCAGGGCAAGCTGCTTACAGTAGAGGGTCAGGATAAGGTAAGCGACACTACGGCGCTCACCCTTGCCGCTCTCTCGGAGATATAAAATGGTGGTTTTAAAAACCGGTCGCGAGCTTTCTGTTATGCGGGAAGCTTGTAGGATATCGGCAGGAGCATTGAAAATGGCGGGAGCGGCAGTTGAGCCGGGTGTTACCACAGCTGAGCTTGACGAGATAGCCGAAAAGTATATTTTAAGTCAGGGAGGAACACCTAACTTTAAAAACTATGAAGGCTATCCTGCCACTGCCTGTATTTCGATCAACAACGAGGTTATCCACGGGATACCTTCAAAGAAGCGTAAAATTGAGGCGGGGGACATAGTGTCCATAGACCTCGGCGCTAAGTTTGACGGGTACCACGGCGATAATGCCGCCACATTTGCCTGCGGGGATGTAAGTTCCGAGGCGAAGCGGCTGATGGATGTTACGCGCGAGAGCCTTTACAAAGGCATCGCTGCGGCAATACCCGGCGGCAGAATCGGGGATATATCCCACGCGGTACAATCCTTTGTGGAAGCTAGGGGATTTAGCGTAGTAAGGGAGTTTGTCGGTCACGGTATCGGCACTCATCTGCATGAAGCACCCGAAGTGCCTAACTTCGGTGCCGCAGGGCACGGAATAAGGTTAGCTTCCGGTATGACCTTAGCCATTGAACCCATGGTAAACGCCGGCAATTACGGCGTAAAGGTTTTACCGGATGGATGGACGGTTTTAACCCGTGACGGTTCTCTTTCGGCTCATTTCGAGCATACTGTTGTAATCACGCCGGACGGTCCTAAAATTATGACCGTGGCGGATTAGTATGTACAGCTGAAAAAGAATTATGCGTATATGCGAAGTGTGCATCGCATAGCGCGATTGGTAATCGTTCAAAAGAGCATCTTGGAGGGAAATTATGTCAAAATCAGATATGATAGAGCTTGAAGGCACAGTTGTTGAGTCAATGCCCAATGCAATGTTTAAGGTAGAGATAAAGGGCGGTCATCAGATACTTGCTCACATTTCGGGTAAGCTTCGTATGAATTTCATACGCATTCTTCCCGGCGATAAGGTAACGGTTGAGATGTCGCCTTACGATCTTTCCAAAGGACGCATAACCTGGCGTTCTAAATAAACAGAGAAAAATTTAGGAGGTAAAATCCAAATGAAAGTCAGACCTTCTGTAAAAAAGATTTGCGAAAAATGTAAAATCATTAAGCGCAAAGGTAAAGTAATGGTTATTTGCGAAAACCCGAAGCATAAACAGCGTCAGGGTTAAGCCGGAGCCGTTTTGGCAAGCGGCGGTGACAGAGGAGAGTCTGTCACACAAAAAAACAATGGAGGTGCTAAACATCTATGGCACGTATTGCTGGTGTTGACCTGCCAAATGAGAAGAGAGTAGAAATAGGACTCACTTACATCTATGGTATAGGTCTTACAACATCCAAAAAGATACTTAGCGAAACCGGAGTAGATCCGGATGTACGCGTTAAGGATCTTACAGACGAAGATATATCAAAACTCCGTGAGTATATCGACCATAACCTTCAGGTTGAGGGTGACCGTCGCCGTACCGTAGCTTTGGATATTAAGCGTCTTATAGAAATCGGCAGTTATAGGGGACTTCGTCACCGTAAAGGTCTTCCCGTAAGAGGTCAGCGCTCCAAAACTAATGCGCGTACTCGAAAGGGTCCGAAGAGAACAATTGCCAACAAGAAGAAATAAGGGAGGTAAGAACTAATGGCTACTGCTAAAAAAGGCGGCGTGCGTCGTCGTCGTGAAAAAAAGAACATTGAACGCGGTGCGGCTCATATTCAGTCTACCTTCAACAACACGATAGTTACCATAACCGATACTAAGGGCAACGCTCTTTCCTGGGCATCTGCCGGCGAACTCGGTTTCAGAGGTTCTAAAAAGTCTACGCCGTTTGCGGCGCAGAGTGCGGCTGAGCTTGCTGCTAAGAACGCTATGGAGCATGGTCTTAAAACTGTCGAAGTTTATGTTAAGGGCCCCGGTGCCGGTCGTGAAGCCGCTATTCGTGCTTTACAGTCGGCAGGACTTGAGGTAAGTATGATTAAAGATGTTACCCCGATTCCGCACAACGGTTGCCGTCCGCCCAAGCGCAGACGCGTTTAATAGAAGTATTAATTGGAGGTGTAACAGATGGCAAGATATACCGGTGCAGTATGCAGACTTTGCCGCCGCGAGGGGAAAAAGCTTTTCCTTAAGGGCGAGCGTTGCTATTCCGAAAAGTGCTCAATAGCACAGCGCAGTTATGCGCCCGGTCAGCACGGTCAAGGTAGAAAGAAGTCATCAGAATACGGTTTGCAGCTTCGCGCTAAACAGACCGCAAGACGTTTTTACGGCGTTCAGGAAGGACAATTCCGTCATTACTTTGAAGTTGCCGAAAGAAAACAGGGTATTACCGGCGATAATTTGCTCCGCATCTTAGAGAGCAGACTCGACAATGTAGTTTACAGAGCAGGTTTTGCTTCCAGCCGCGCTGAAGCTCGTCAGCTTGTAGGTCACGGTCATTTTGAGGTTAACGGTAAGAGGGTTGATATTGCTTCTTATCTCTTAAAGGCCGGCGATGAAATAGCTGTTTGCGAGAAAGCAAGAGGCTTCGAAAAAATGAAGGCTGTAGTTGAAGCAAACAGTGCCCGTCCCGTAGCTGACTGGATGAGCGTTGACCGTGAGAATATGACCGTTAAGGTTGTAGCTCTCCCAGAGCGCGAGCAGATCGAGGCTCCTGTTGACGAGCAGCTGATCGTCGAGTTCTATTCAAGGTAATAGGTAAAATCTTTGTCCTGTCTTACGCACCGCGGCAGGATGGATATATATTCTTCGGTGCGAGAAGGAGCTTTTAAATGTTAGAAATTGAAAAGCCCAGAATTGAAACACTCGAATTATCAAGTGACGGTAAATACGGTAAATTTGTAATGGAACCGCTTGAGCGCGGTTATGCTACCACGCTCGGCAACAGTATGAGAAGGGTACTTCTCTCAACATTACCAGGTGTTGCTATAACCAGCGTTAAGATTGACGGTGTAGTTCATGAGTTTTCCACCATTCCCGGTGTGAAAGAGGATGTCACCGAGATCGTTCTTAACCTTAAAAGTGTTATTGCAAAGCTCCATTCGGATACGTCCAAGAGAATTTATATTGAGGCGATAGGACCGGGAGTTGTTACCGCGGCTGATATCAAGGCTGATTTCGAGGTTGAAATTCTTAACCCGGACCTTTATATAGCTACTCTTGATGAGGGCGCTCGCCTTAATATGGAGATGACTCTCGATAAGGGCAGAGGCTATGTATCGGCTGAGCAGAATAAACCGGCGCAGAGCGTTATCGGCGTTATTCCGATCGACTCTATTTATACTCCGGTTTTGAAAGCAAACTTTAATGTTGATAATACACGCGTAGGTAATGTTGTTGATAAGAACAAGCTTACATTAGAGGTTTGGACTGACGGTTCAATCGCCGCAAATGAGGCGGTATCTCTCTCGGCAAAGATTTTAATTGAACACTTTGAGTTGTTTCTTAATCTTACCGAAGGCGTCAGCGATTCAGGCAGCATTATGGCAGAAAAGAACAACAGCGAGAAAGAGAAGGCTCTCGATCTTACTATTGATGAGCTTGACCTGTCTGTTCGCAGCTTCAACTGCTTAAAGCGTGCAGGAATCAATACGGTTGAGGATCTTACAAACAAGTCCGAAGAGGATATGATGAAGGTCAGAAATCTCGGCCGCAAATCTCTTGAAGAGGTTATAGCTAAGCTTGCTTCGTTTGGCTTTGGCCTTAAAAAGGATGACGAATAAGCATAACGCAAAATTCGACTGTTAAAGTCAGGTTCGGATGTGTGCGTTACTTAAAAAGGAGTGAAAGCATATGCCGGGAACCAGAAAACTCGGAAGAACATCTGACCATAGAACCGCTATGCTGCGCGCAATGGTAACATATCTGCTTGAAAACGGCAAAATTGAGACCACTGTAACGCGTGCTAAAGAGGTCAGGTCAATGGCAGAGAAATATATAACGCTCGCTAAAACAAATAATCTCCATTCTCGTCGTCAGGCAATGGCTTTTATTACTAAGGAGTCGGTTGTTACAAAACTGTTCAACGAAATTGCTCCTAAGTATGCGGATGTAAACGGTGGTTACTGCCGTATTACAAAAACAGGCCCTCGCCGCGGCGATGCTGCAGAAATGGCAATTATTGAGCTTATTTAATTCTCAAAAGATTAGTGCTCACATCTTCAACTGCGGATAAATCGGTTTTATCCGACTCCGAAGATGTAATCTTCGGGAATATGTGTGTACTAAAACGCCGCTGCCTTTAAGGTGGCGGCGTTTTTCAGATGACAGATAACAGATGACAGATAACAGATGGCAGATAACAGATATTATGTGCCGGCAAGGAATTTCCCTTGCCGGTGCTTTTTTATGTCGTTGAATGTCGTAAGTTAAAGGTTTAGTCTTTATTACCGGACAGGGGGGAAACCGGATGAAAAGGAATAATGGCGCGCTATCAGATGCATTAAAAGATCTGCTTGATGAAAAATTGCCGCGAGTAGAAGTACAGTCGCTTAAAGACGAAGGGTTTGCGCTTAAAAAGCCCACAAGGAAAGATGTACTCGCTATCGCAATTTATAAAAAGGCCGCATCCGGCGACCTTTCTGCCATAAAAGAACTCAGAAGCATTTTAGCAGGAGAGAGCGACAAAAGCGGAGGAAATAAGGCGGTGATAATTATTGACGACATTGACTCTTAAAACCTCCGAAATAGTAGGAGGCGGATATGATGAGTTTTGGAGAAACACATCGCGGTACCGTGTGCTTAAAGGGGGCAAGGCCTCAAAAAAGAGCGCCACTACCGCACTTAACTTCATATTCAGACTTATGAAATATCCGGGCTCTAATTTGTTGGTTGTAAGAAAAGTGATGAACACCCACCGCGACAGCACCTTTGCACAGCTATCTTGGGCACAAGCGCGACTTGGCGTTTCACACCTTTGGAACAACACGGTATCTCCTATGGAAATGTGCTTTACCCCCACGGGACAAAAAATTCTTTTCCGCGGATTTGATGATGTTTTAAAGCTTGCGTCTGCTACTGTTTCTTCCGGCGTTCTTAATTTTGTATGGATCGAGGAAGCATTTGAAATAGAACGCGAAGCGGATTTTGATAAGCTCGATTTATCTATGCCGCGAGGGAAAGTGCCCGCAGGACTTTTTAAGCAGACAACTCTCACCTTTAATCCCTGGAGTGCATCACATTGGCTTAAAAAGCGGTTTTTTGATAATAAGTCTCCGGAGGTTTCCGTATTTTCAACGAACTATAAATGCAATGAGTTTTTAGACAGTACCGATATAGCTGTTTTTTCTCGTATGGAAAAGACAAACCGCCGCAAATATGAGGTGGCGGCGCTCGGTAACTGGGGAATATCCGAAGGGCTGGTTTTTGAGAATTGGCAAAGCGGCATTTTGGAAATTCCGAAAGAGGAAAGATATATGTGGAAGGATTTTTTCGGTCTGGATTACGGCTACACAAACGACCCTACGGCATTTATCGCCTTTAAGGTTAACCCGATAAAGCGCGAGATTTATATATATGACGAGTTTTATAAAAAAAGAATGCTTAATAAGGACATAGCCGAAGAGATAATCCGCCGCGGATACAGTAAAGAAAGAATTCGCGCTGACAGTGCCGAGCCTAAATCCAATGACGATTTAAAGCGAATGGGGATAGCGAGAATATGCCCCTCGCAAAAGGGTAGGGATAGTATTCTCCATGGCATAGCCGAAATAAGTGAGTACAAAATTTTTGTAAATCCCGCCTGTGTCAACACCATATATGAGCTTTCAAATTATGTTTATGAGGATATACCGTCAGCCTCGGGGCAGATAATGCCGGCTGACCGCAACAACCACTTGTGTGATGCTATGCGTTATGCCTTTTGTGATGTAAAATTTTTTAAGCCCCAAAAGGAGTGCGAGCCGATGCGCGCCCCATATAAATCGGATATATTCGGCTCGGATTTCAAGTAGGGGAAAGGAGAAAAATATGGAAATCGCTGCAGCGTTACTTGCCGGAGCCGCCGCATTTTTTGCGGGGTTTTGCCTCGGATGTTTGCCGCCGTCAAAGTCATTTGCGGTAAAGAAGCCGACACTGTTTTCGACAAGTAAAGATGAGTTTTTTGAAGACTTTTTAAATTATGACGGTGAAATTAAACCGTGAAAGGAGACCTTATGGAAGAAAAAAATGTATCCGCTAAACCACAGGCGGAAGAAACCGATTTTTCTGCGACTTCAGTGGGCAACCAGACAGCCGGGGAGCCGGGTGAGGTCACAATTCCCGTAAAGTTCAACAAAGAGATTAAAAATCTTAATGCCGAAGAGGCCGCCGTTCTTGCTCAAAAAGGAATGAAATTTGAGATGATAGAAAACGATTTTGAACGCCTTAGAAGCATAGCGGCAAAAAATAAAATGAGCGTACCGGCATACATAAGCGAACTTGAAAAAAAACAAGCCGCCGACAGACGAAAAGAGTTGCTAAGTGAGTGCGCGGGAAATGAGGCGCTTGCCGCCAGAGTTATGGAGCTTGAAGACTCAACAGAGCCTGAAAGCGACCTTGATGAAATACGGGAGTATTTTCCCACGGTTAAGAGCCTTGATGATCTGCCGCGTGCGGTAGTTGAAAGCGCAAGGCTTAAGGGAGAGAATTTGCTCAATTCTTATTTAAGATTTCGTTTCATAAAAAAACGACAGAAGGCACAGGATCATTTATTTGAAAATGCCGCCGGTAAAGCGAGTATAGGCTCGCTGAGAAGTCCCGAAGCCGCCGATGACGATGTATTTATTAAGGCGCTTTGGGGAAAGTGATTAAATTAATAGGAGGAAAATTATGCCAGTTAATTCACTTGAAAACGCAAAAAAATATTCAGAAGAACTTGATAAAATGTTCGCTCAAAAAAGCGCAACCGGCTTTTTTGCCGATAACTCTTTAGCTACAAAGTTTGTAGGAGCAAAAACCGTTATAATCCCCGATATAAATTTTCAGGGACTTGCAGACTATGACCGCGACACAGGCTTTACAAGAGGCGCTATTACGGTAAGCAATACCTCTTATACTATGTCTATGGACCGCGCGCGTTCTTTGCAGATAGACCGTGAGGATATGGACGAAACGGGTATTGCCTCGCTTGCGGGCAAGATTTTAGGCGAGTATGTAAGAACAAAGGTTGTTCCCGAGTGTGATGCCTATGTTATTTCAAAGCTTGCAGGTCTTGCCGCTACCAGAGCCAACACGGTAAGCGGCGATGTTACAAAGCCGTTTGAGGCACTTAGTTCCCTTATTAACGAGGTTCGCGCAAATGTCGGCTTTGATGAGGAGCTTGTAGCCTTTATCGACAGCCGTATGTACGCCCTTCTTATGAACTCGAATGAGATCTCCCGTATGATTACGGTGTCGGATTTCAAGCAGGGTGATATTAATATCAGAGTACAGTCCTTAAACGGGGTTGCGATAATTCCGGTAGTAAGCGAGCGTATGAAAACAGCTTACACCTTTAACAACACCACCGCCGGCGGCTTTACACCTGCCGCTAACGCAAAGAGCGTTTATATGCTTGTTTGTCCGAAGTCCGGCGCACATCTTGTAAAGAAAACCGAGCAGATGAGAATTTTCACACCGGAACAGAATGTTGACGCGGATGCTTATAAATTTGATTACCGCATTTATTATGATGTGTTTGTAAGCAAGAGCGGACTTGACAGCGTTTGGGCATGGATAGCTCCGGCTGTTACCATAAGCAGTCAGCCGGCGAACGCAACAAAGACCGCAGGCTCTATTTCAGGCAGTCTTTCTGTAACAGCTACCGCATCCTCGGGTACGCTTTCTTATCAGTGGTATTCCTGCAACGATGCGGATAAACACGGCGCCGTTAAAATGGCAGGCAAAACATCAGCCTCTATGGTTATTCCTACCGATCTTACAGCAGGCAAGTATTACTATTTCGTAAAACTGAGAGTTGACGGTATTGATGCCGCCGAGTCGAGCGTTGCCACCGTTACGGTATCTTAAAAATAACTGTCGGAGCCGGTAAAGCCGGCTCCGGCGACAAAATTTAAAGGGAGGAAAATATGCAAACAATAGTCACCGCGATTTTTGATGAGTACAACAAAGCTAAAAGCTATAAAGACGCATTGGGCGAAAAAGGACTTTCACAGCAGAGTAAAATAAACGAACGCTTTTATTCCGGAAATCAGTGGTACGGCGTTACAGGCGGCAATGACCGACCGCTTGTAAGGCACAATATCATAAAAAGAATAGGCGATTTTAAAATTTCTCAAACGCTCTCAAATCAATATGTTGTTGGCTTTTTTGCCGAGGGCGAAGATATAGAAAAAGATGACATTTCCTCATATAAAGAATTAAAAGACAAGGCGAAGAAAAAGGATTTCGTTTTCAAGGGCAAGGTTTCCGAAAGCGAAATATCAGCTGTTTGCAGGGCGCTTTCCGGGCATTTTAAGCATACCGCCGAAAGGATTGATATAAAGTCACTGTCCACAAGAGTTTTGAAAGAGGCTTATCTGCGAGGCGCCGGAGTTTTGTATACGTTTTTTGACAGCGCAAACTCTTTCGGCACCGATTTTGAAGGCGAGAGGGTGTCCGGTGATATAAAATGCGAAGTTTTAAATATAAATGATGTTTATTTTGCAGACGGTACGCTGACCTGTTTGCAAGAGCAACCGTATATTATTCTCGCTTCAATGAAAAGAAAAGATGAGATACTTGAATTGGCGCGGGAATACGGCACCATCGGTATGATAGAAAGAACGGAACCGGATGAAAACGGCAAGATCTTAGTGCTTACAAAGCTTTATAAGGAGCGTACCGAAAATGGAGAGAGCGTTAAGTGCATAATGGTAACCGAAAAAGGGGTTTTAAGACCTGCGTTTGATACAAGATTACATTTGTATCCCCTCTCGGTATTCTGCTTCGGGGATGCGGAAAATACCGCTTACGGTGAAAGTGAGGTTACATATTTAATACCCAATCAGATAGCTATAAACCGTATGATAACCGCAAGTGTATGGTCAAATATTGCCGCCGGAATGCCGATGATGCTTGTAAACGGAGACACGGTATCCGGCGATATATCAAATGATCCCGGTCAGATAATAAAGATTTACGGTACAAACGAGGATGTTTCCTCGGCTGTGAAGTTTGTCAGCCCTCCGGATTATTCGAGCGGGCTTAACGAAGCGGTAAATAATCTTATATATAACACTCTTACTCAAAGCGGCGCTTCTCCTACTATACTGGGCGACGAGCAGGCTCAAAACGCCAGCGCTATCGAAATGCTTCAGAACGCGGCACTTATACCGCTTGATATTTTAAAGAGCAGATACAGGTCTTTTTTGAGGGAAACCGCCTTAATATGGTTGGATTTTTGGCTCAATCTCTACTTAAAAAGAAAATTGAAAATTGAAGATGAGGATGGCATATGGTATTTTCCGTTTGATGCGGCAAGGTATTCGGGTTTAAGAATATCTGTTAGTATGCATGAGTTTGAAGAGCATAAATTCACGATAAAAGAGAAAATAGCCATATTAGGAGAACTTTTTGACAGGGGAGTTATAACCGCAAAAGAGTATATTGCCCGACTGCCTGAATCAATTATAGATTCGCGTGCTAATTTGGCTGAAAACATAAAGGAGAAAAACAATGCAACCGAATGATATTTTTATCCGCGCGGCAAGACTTTGCGGTACGGGAGAAGAGTTTTTAAGCGAAAACGAGCTTACCGACATTCGCGCCCGTGCGCTGGATGCTATAAACGCAACCCTTTTTGATCTTTGTGAACACCCCGGGGTTAAAAAACTGACAGAGCAGATAGAAATTCCCGAAAAGATTGCCGACGCCGCGGTTTACGGTACAGCTATGTTCTTGAGTCTCGCTTTCGGGGATGTCGACAAATCCACACTGTTTTCCGAAATATATAATCAGAAGCGAAGTGCTGTAAAATCAAGCATCGGAAAAATCACTGATGTTTTACCGGGAATGGGGGATGTGTTATGAAATATCCTGCTTTAAAAAGACAGCAAAAGGAAGCGGAAAAAACATATACCATTGCCGGATTTGAAAGCGGAATTGATGATAACAACGGCAAATTTGCCGATGATGATGCCGTTCTTGAGGACTGCCAAAATATGATCTTTGAGGACGGATACTTAAAAACGAGAACCGGTTTTCGTGTAAAACCGGGCGATATAATAAAACTTGAGGGATACCACGATATTGTTTATTTGCCGTTCACGGTAACAGAAACAGTTTACTATATAAATTCCGCCGCTTATAATCTTGCCTATTGCTGTCTTGGTGATGATAGCGAGGCTATCTTGAAAGTCTATCTTGTAAGCCGTGAGGGTAATATTTCTCCGGCAGGAGAAATATATTTCCATAGGGTGGACAGTCAATTATTCAATGTACCGTTTAATGTCTTTTTTACGGTGGCAAACAGTATATACGGTCACGGAGTGTTTGCCTATGTTTCGCGCGCCGGACGCAACACAAGAGCGTATAACATATATGAAGCGACAGATAATTTTACGCAGTGGCAATCGGTTTCGAGTTCTGTTTATATACCGACAGTTCGCATACATGGCAGAGGTGAACGGTATGACCGCGCAAGTAGTTATACAGGGCTTGATTATCCTGAACCCGAACGGCTTGAGGAATTAAATTTACTCAGCGGATATTACCGCTGCTATTTTACATCGGACGGATTATCCTCGATTTTCAGGTTGCCGTATGGAAATATAGATGTTTATTCCACGCTCAAATGCAGATTATACTCATCTTCGGAAGAATATATAGAATGGACAATATCTGACTATGAAGACCGTAATACTCAGGTAGTAGACGGCAAGAGTGTAACGCTTTTCCTTAACAGAACTCTCGGCACAATCCGGTTTTACAGCTCACCTGAAGACTATTGTGTTCCTGTAATGCCTAATTGTAAGGCAAACAATATAATGGTTACCGCCTGCACTTTAGAGAATATTGCAAGAGACAGCATAATTTCCTCAAAAGGTGCGGTATGCATTGATAACAGGTTATACTTTTACGGAAACGAAAATCGCAAAAATTGCATCTACTGCTCTAAAATGAGCAATCCGCTTTATATACCGGAAAGCTCAAAGCTTTATCTCGGTGATGCTACTACTCCGGTTGTGTCTTTAAAGGTTCAAAACGGTAAGCTGATAGCCTTCAAAAGCGGAGAAACATATCGCATAATAACTTCGTTTTCGGATGATGTTATAGAAAAAGAAACGGTTTTGCCGGAAAGTACAATATATGTCAGAGGCGACACCCTCAGCGCCCAGACAATAGATAACACGATAGGATGCATATCCGAAAAAACCATTCGCCTTTGCGGCAGCCGACTTGTATGGATGGGCGGCGATAAAAGTATTTATGCCCTTGCAACTACAACATACGGCAACACAACAAACATTTACAGAATATCCCAACCGATTGACGGGCGCATTAAAAGCATTGATTTTAACATCGCAAAAGCCTTTGCAATAACTAAAGGCGGAAAGTATATCCTGTTTTTGGGAAGTTCGGTTTTTGCAATGAATTTCAAGGTCAGAGGCTTCGGATTTTCAAAGGCCTATTATGCTAAAGACGATACAATGAAAAGTCCGGCATGGTTTGCGTGGCATATTCCCTCAGATGCAAACTTTTATAACGGAGCCCAAACCGAAACAAACGCGCTTATAATGTCGTCATTCAACAGAGAAGGGGCTTTTTATCTGACTGTTCCTTCAGGCGACTGCGATTCGTTTATGATACGCGAAAATGATACAGATAAAGAAGAGGAACAGGCTATCGAATCGGGAATTAAAACCAAAATTATCGATTTAGGCGATGCCGGTCGTCTTAAGCGAATTGACAGTATATTTATAAGCGGCAAATGTTCGGATAAAATCAGCCTTAGCGTATCAGATACGGAGAATGAGTACGCCTACTCTGTCAGATTAAAGCAAAACGGCGACTTTTTAAGACTTGCTTCCGGTATACCGTATTCAGGTCGGGCGGCAATTGAAATCAAATCAAAGAGTCCGCTTAAAATAAGAAGTGTTTTACTTAAGTATAAGCAACTTTCAGATAAAGGATGAGGCTAAATGAAAAAGGCGGTTTGTATTTTAATGATTTTGGTGTTCCTCTGCTCCTGTGCCGGAAATCAAACCCGGGGTGCCAAAAACAGCGAAAGCGAGCAGAGGATTATAGGCGTGTGGATGAGCTGTTACGAGTTAGGCGCCATGCTCGACACCGGAAACTTTAAAAATGAGTTTTGCGGCGCATTGGAGAATCTTAAAAGAATAAATACAACCGATGTTTTTGTTCATGTGCGAGCGTTTGGAGATTCGCTTTTTGAGTCGAGTTTTTACCCGAGAAATGAAAAAACACTTTCCTACGATTTTGATGTGTTGGATTTTATGATTAGCGAAGCGAAAAAAAGAAACATACGTTTTCACGCCTGGATCAATCCCTTTCGCGCGCCGGACGGCAGTTTTTTAAGCCCTGCCGACGAGGAAGTGAGAAAAAGAATACTTTCCGGAATAAGGGAAATAGCAAGCAAATATAAAATATCCGGTGTACATTTTGACGATTATTTTTATCCTTCGCCGGAATACGATAGGGATGAACAGGCAATAGCCGATTATTCGCGCCTTTCCCAAAATGCCCTGACAACAGCTGAATACAGGACAGCCAGTATAACCTCCCTGATTTTTTCTGCTAAAAACGCCATAAAAAATATTGATCCGAAGCTTATTTTCAGTATCAGCCCTGCTGCAGATATAGAAAAGGATAAAAATTCCTTTTTTGCCGATGTTGAATACTGGTGCGAGAGCGGTGCGGCGGACTGGATAATGCCGCAACTATATTTCGGTTTTGAATACAACCTTGAAAAGTTCAGGTTTCAAAATTTGCTTCGCGTTTGGCGGGATTTGCCGCGTGAGGAAAATGTAAAAATGATAATCGGCTTGCCTTCGTATAAGCTTTGTACCGACAAAGAGCCGGATAATCTTGAGTGGGGAAGCGGCAAGGACATACTGGCGCGGCAGGTGACAGAATGTTTTTCATATAAAGATATATCCGGCGTTTGCTTTTTTTCCTATTCATCGCTGTTTCTTGAAGACGAGATACATACCGCCTCCCTTGCAAACATCCAAAAAGCAATAAAAATACGCACCCCGAAAGCCTGAGCTTTCAGGGTGCGTGTTTTTGACAAGGGAAAATTAATTAATACTTGTATCCGATTTCATCGGCAAGCTTCTTGTCGAGAATTACGGTAGCATCTCTGTGCATACGCATAAATGTGCAGGGGCATTTAGGATCAAGCTTATCATTAATCAGGAGCTTGGTCATAGCATCGCGCTTGTCACCGTTTACTATCATAAGGAGCTTTTTAGCACGCATAATATTGCCCATACCCATTGTAAATGCATAACGCGGAACATCGTCACGCGAAGCGAAAAATCTTGCGTTAGCATCTATTGTTGACTCATCAAGAACCTCTTTGTGGGCGCCGTCATAAAGAACTTCGCCGGGTTCGTTAAAGCCTAAGTGACCGTCAGGTCCAACACCTAAAACCTGGATTTCAATATCGGTTTTATCAAGAACTGCGTTGAACTCTTTGAGGTTCGCTTCTGCATCGCCTACACCCTTTGCAACATAGGTGTTTGCCTTGTCGATATTGATATGATTGAAGAGATTATCGTCCATAAAATAACGATAGCTCTGGTCGTGAGTCGGCTCAAGACCTACATACTCATCAAGGTTTACAGAGTGGATCTTTGAAAAATCAAGTCCCTCTTCTTTACACCTGCGAGCAAGCTCTTTATACATACCAACAGGGCTTGAGCCTGTTGCAAGGCCTAAAGTGCAGGTGGGGTTTTCACGGACGATTTTTTCTATAATATCCGCGCCGGCACGGCTTACAGCCTCATAATTTTCACAAACGATTACTTTCATTTCAATTTACCTCTTTTCAATATTTTTTAACTATATTATCCTTGTCCTTATAAATGCTATCGGGCGGTACAACACCGCGAACGCAGGACAAAGGATATATATTTGTGTGTCTGCCGATTACAACGCCGGGGTTTAATACGCTGCCGCAACCGATGTCCGCATAGTCGCCAAGCATTGCCCCAACCTTTCTGCGGCCGGTCTCAAGTAGCTCTCCCTCGTTCTTTATTACAACATTTTTATTGTCGGCTTTAACATTACTTGTGATACTGCCTGCTCCCATATGAGCGTGGAAGCCTAAAATCGCATCGCCAACATAGTTATAGTGCGGAACCTGAACGTTATCAAATATAATAACATTTTTGATTTCGGTTGAGTTGCCTACAACGCAGTTGTCGCCTATAAGCGCACTACCGCGGATAAAGGCGCATTGACGAACCTGTGTATTGTGCCCTATAATGCAGGGACCGGCGATATAAGCGGTATCAAATACAGTGGCATCCTTGGCTATCCAAATATCCTCTGACGGATGATCGTATTCGTCCGCCGGAAGCGCCTTTCCGAGCTCCAGAATCAAATCCGATATACCTGCAAGCGCCTCCCAGGGATATATAAACTGTGACAGATAATCCGCCGCGCGCGTGTGCGTAAGATCATACAGATCGTTAATTTTAAGTTCCATTATTTTTTCACCTCTATTAAGTGTCCGGATTCTTCCATGGCTTTGATTATGGCGTCAACATGCTTTTCACATTCGCTGTCGCTTCCGGCTTCGCTCATAACGCGAAGTACCGGCTCTGTACCGCTCTTGCGGAGTAAAACTCTTCCGTTATCGCCAAGCTCTGCAGTGGCTTTTTCAACCGCCGCTTTTACTGCGGTATCGTTCAAAGTAGCATCCTTATCGTCAACCTTAACATTCTTAAGCACCTGCGGATACATTTTGCATTTAGAGGCCAAAACGCTAAGCGGCAACTGTGTATCTATAAGCACTCCCATAAGCATAATAGCTGTAACTAAACCATCGCCGGTATGCGAATGCTTGCGGAAGATAATGTGACCTGACTGCTCACCGCCTATAAGGTGATCGTTGGCTTTCATATTCTCATAAACATATCGGTCACCTACAGCGGTCTTTTCATATTTGATGCCTTCACGGTCAAGCGCTTTATAAAGGCCGAAGTTTGACATAATAGTCGTAACCACCGTATTGGAGGGCAGTTGGCCGCGCTCTTTTAAGTACTTAGCGCAGATATACATTATTTCGTCGCCGTTTACAAGCTTGCCGTTTTCGTCAACTGCAAGGCAGCGGTCAGCATCACCGTCAAACGCAAAGCCGACATCAAGCTTGTTGTCCTTTACAAACTGCTGTAAGCTTTCCGGGTGGGTAGAACCGCATGCGGCGTTTATGTTAAAGCCGTTAGGCTCTGCATTTATAACATTTACTTTAGCGCCAAGCGCTTCAAAAACACTTCTGCCTATCATCCAGGATGAGCCGTTTGAACAGTCTATGGCTATTCTGTGCTTTTCAAACGAACGGGTGGCAAGACCGGTAAGAAAGCCGATATAGCGGTTTCTACCGGTATAATAGTCAATAGTCTTGCCTATCTTATAACCGGTCGCAAACGGCAATTCAGGAATTTCTCCGTCAATATACTTTTCAATTTCATCCTGAAGCTCATCATCCATTTTTTCGCCTTCGCGGTTCATAAGCTTGATGCCGTTATCCGAGAAGGGGTTGTGCGAAGCACTTATCATAACGCCGCAATCAAAATTTTCCGTGTAGGTGATATAGCTTACGCACGGTGTTGTTGTAACGTGCAAAAGATACGCATCAGCGCCGGAAGATACTAAACCTGCCGACAACGCATTCTCATACATATAGGAAGAACGCCTTGTATCTTTGCCGATTACGATTTTAGCTGTACCGTCCTTACTCTTTTCTTTAAAATACCATCCGAGATAGCGACCTATCTTGAATGCATGCTCGGCAGTAAGGTCAACGCCGGCTTTGCCGCGAAATCCGTCAGTACCAAAATATTTACCCATATTTTTTCTCCTTTTTTTAGTTTTTACGCAAGAAATCTAAAAAAACGACACAAAAATGTTAAAAATTAACATTTTCACTTGTCACTACTATAGTAACACAGTTTTTTACATTTGTCAATATTTTTTGGAGAACAGCATCTGATAAAGCCTAAAGGACGGAGGCTTTAAACAATCCATGCCGGTTGCAAAAACAAAGGATATACCTTGTTTTGCTTATCTTAAAGTGCGCTTCGGCGTTTGATTCGGGGTACAACTTTTTAATTTCGCATCCGTCATCTCTTATTGCCATAATAAAGGAAATGTAATGTGTTTTGGCCATTTCATGGGGAATAGTAACATAGTATTCATCCTCAATCTGCCGTATGTTTATATTATGCGTGTTATTTGCCGGTTCCGCCTGAGCCGCCGGCAGTACAATACCGCAACAACTGATAACGGCTTCTCCGGTACTCTGTATAATGTTTCCGCAAACCGGGCACACATAGAGCATACTCCGCCGCATATCAAAAGCTTTGTTGGTGTTTACTACACTGGCGCCTGAAAACAACTCTATAACAGAAACCCCTAAAGCATCGGCAAGCGGTTTTATAAGGGATATGTCCGGATATCCGCGGCCCGACTCCCATTTGGATATTGTCTTATCGCTGACGCCTAGCTTTGATGCAAGTTTACATTGTGTTATTTTTTTGTTTTTCCGCAAGCTTTTTATCATTGCGCCGCTTACATACTGATTCATAAATATATCCTCCTTATTGCATTAAGATAATATAAGCGCATAAAAAAAGCAACCTACTAATCGTAGACCGCCATGGTTAAAATCCCTTTACTGCTTTTATAAAACAAAAAAAGAACACTACACCTTTTAGTGCAGTGCTCTCTTTTGGCTGGGGAAGAGTGAGACGATGCCCGTGGGGCCCTCTGTTTATGGGCACTTTTAAAAATCTGTGACCCAATTGTGACCCAACGAA
>CACXEV010000085.1 GCA_902766755.1 Oscillospiraceae bacterium
CCGCTCTTTCGGGGCGGTATTCTTTTTTTGAGGTACCGCGGCATTAAAGCGGTGTATTAAATCGAAAGTCGGCTTTCCGCTCTTTTAGGGGACAGTATTCTTTTTAGGGGGAATTTTTAAATGGCAAAGATGCTTTTCACTTCGGAATCTGTAACGGAAGGACATCCCGATAAGGTTTGTGATAAAGTAAGCGATGCAGTTCTTGATGCGATATTGGCTGAGGATAGCTCTGCTCGTGTTGCTTGTGAGTGTTTTTGCACAACCGGCATTATCAACATTATGGGCGAAATAAGCACAACCGCCGATATTAATATTGAAAAAATTGCAAGAGATACGATATGCGGAATAGGTTACAACCGTGACTGTTTAGGTTTTAACGGTAATACCTGTGAAGTAATTATGAATATAGATAAACAGTCACCCGATATTGCTATGGGTGTTGACAGTTCGCTTGAATATAAAGACGGGATTGAGGATATTTATAATCTCACCGGTGCAGGCGACCAGGGTATGATGTTCGGTTATGCTTCAAACGAAACGCCCGAGCTTATGCCTATGCCGGTCTTTCTAGCCCACAAGCTATCAAAAAAGCTCACCGATGTCAGAAAATCGGGGGATATCGGCTATCTCAGGCCGGACGGTAAAACTCAGGTTACCGTTGAATACCGTGACGGCAAACCTGTACGTGTAGATACTGTTGTGGTTTCAGCCCAGCACGATGAGGGCGTTACACTCGAAACGCTAAAGAAAGATATACTCGAAAAGGTCATAAAACCGATAATACCGGAAACTCTGTTTGATGAAAATACTTTAGTTTACATAAATCCTACCGGCAGGTTTGTTTTAGGCGGCCCCGCAGGAGATACAGGACTTACCGGCAGAAAGATTATTGTTGACACATACGGCGGTATGGCACGCCACGGCGGCGGTGCTTTTTCAGGTAAGGATCCTACAAAGGTTGACCGCAGTGCCGCATACGCCGCAAGGTATGTTGCAAAAAACATCGTAGCAGCAGGCATTTCTGATAAGTGCGAAATCCAGATAGCCTATGCAATAGGTGTTTCCTCACCTGTTTCGGTTATGGTAGATACATTCGGCACAGGGAAATATGCCGACGAAAAAATAGCCGAAGCAGTAAAGCGAGTATTTGATTTAAGACCGGCGGCGATAATCGACAAGTTAAATCTTTTAAGGCCTATATATACAAAAACCACAAACTACGGTCATTTTGGAAGACAAGACGCGGATTTCACCTGGGAAAATACGGATAAAACCGAAGAACTGAAAGCCGCGATATCGGAGGTAATATAATGTTTGAAATAGTAGATAAAAAGGTTCTTAACAGTTCTGTTACATCGCTTACTATCAAAGCGCCGTTTATAGCCAAAAAGGCAAAGGCAGGACAGTTTTTGATAGTAAAAGCAGATGAAACCGGCGAGCGAATTCCGCTTACGATTTCGGATTTTGACAGTAGCGCCGGAACCGTTACAATAGTGATACAGGCGGTGGGCTTTACCACCAAAAAGCTCGTTCGTATGAACTGTGGTGACTATTTAGCCGATGTTGCCGGGCCGCTCGGTCTGCCCACAGAGTTCGGAAACCCGAAAAAGGCAATTATAATCGGTGGCGGCGTTGGTTGCGCTATTGCCTATCCGCAGGCAAAAACACTTCACAATATGGGTGTTGATGTTACGGTTATTGCAGGTTTTCGTTCTAAGGATATAGTGATTTTAGAGGACGAAATGAAAAAGGTATCAAATAACCTTTACATCACTACTGACGACGGAAGCTACGGCGAAAAAGGTCTTGTAACAGATGTTTTAAAGTGTCTGCTCAATAAGGGCGGATATGACCTTGTTATAGCAATCGGTCCTGTTATTATGATGAAGTTTGTAGCGCTTACAACCAAGCCTTATTCGGTTAAGACTATTGTGAGCCTTAACCCGATTATGATAGACGGAACGGGAATGTGCGGCGGATGCCGTGTAAATGTAGGCGGAGAAACAAAATTTGCCTGCGTTGACGGCCCTGATTTTGACGGTCATCTGGTAGATTTTGATGAGCTGATGCGCCGCAATATGCTTTTCCGTGAAGAAGAAGCACACGCTTGCAGATTGGAGGAAAATAGCAATGGCTGATATGACTCCTCAAAAGACTAAAATGCCCGAGCAAGAGCCGCAAATCAGAAACAAAAACTTTGAAGAGGTGGCGCTCGGTTACACTAAGGAAATGGCGATAAAGGAGGCCGGCAGGTGCCTTAACTGCAAGAATAAGCCCTGCGTTTCAGGTTGCCCCGTTAATGTACGGATCCCCGATTTTATCGCATGTGTTGCCAAAGGTGATTTTGAAGAAGCATACAATATAATAACCACAACAAATGCACTTCCGGCGGTTTGCGGCAGAGTTTGCCCACAGGAAAATCAGTGCGAAGGCAAATGTGTTCGCGGAATAAAGGGCGAAAGCGTTGGCATAGGTCGGCTTGAACGCTTTGTTGCCGATTATCACAGAGAGCACGGCAAAGCGATTGAGGTTAACATAAAACCGAATGGGAAAAAGGTTGCCGTAGTAGGTGCCGGCCCTGCCGGACTCACCTGTGCAGGTGACCTTGCACGCAAAGGTTATGATGTTACCGTTTTTGAGGCGTTTCACACCGCGGGCGGAGTTTTGATTTACGGCATACCTGAATTCAGACTGCCGAAATCAGTAGTCGCCGCAGAGGTAGAAAATCTTAAAAATCTTGGTGTTAAAATAATGACCGATATGGTAATCGGAAAGGTTTTAACAATTAATGAATTAATAGATATGGGTTTCGATGCGGTATTTGTTGGCTCGGGGGCAGGACTCCCTGCGTTTATGGGCATTGAAGGCGAAAACGCATTAGGCGTTTATTCGGCAAATGAGATCTTGACCCGAATAAATCTTATGAAAGCTTATAAAAGCGAATATGATACACCTATTAAAGTGATGAAAAAGGTTGCAATAATCGGAGGCGGAAATGTTGCTATGGATGCCGCAAGATGTGCAAAGCGCCTTGGCGCGGATGTGTATGTGATTTACCGCAGAAGCGAAAATGAAATGCCGGCTCGGCGTGAGGAAGTGCATCACGCCAAGGAAGAGGGCATCAATTTCAAGTTTCTCACCAATCCTACAAGGATTTTAAGCGATGAAAACTTCTATGTGACTGGTATTGAATGTGTAAATATGCAGCTCGGTGAGCCGGACGAGAGCGGCAGGCGCAAACCCGAAAAAATAGATGGCAGCGAGCATATTTTAGATGTTGACTCAGTTATTATGGCACTTGGCACAGGACCAAATCCACTTATTTTAAAAACTGCCACAGACATTTCAACAAATAAAAGGGGCTGCATAATAGTTAACGAAGATATGCAAACATCAAAAGAAAATGTTTATGCCGGGGGAGATTCGGTATCTGGCGCGGCAACTGTAATTTCAGCCATGGGTGCCGGAAAGCGCGCTGCCACAGCAATAGATAACAAAATAAAAATGAGTAAGTGAGGTAATAAAAATGGAACACAGAAAAATTGACACAAAATGCGTACAGGGCGGTTATACGCCGAAAAACGGCGAACCGCGCCAAATTCCGATTGTGCAGAGCACGACATTTAAGTATGACACCAGCGAGGATATGGGCAAGCTCTTTGATTTAGAGGCAAGCGGATATTTTTATACAAGGCTTCAGAACCCGACAAACGACTATGTAGCCGCTAAAATCTGTGAGCTTGAAGGCGGTACCGCCGCAATGCTTACCTCCTCCGGTCAGGCGGCTTCGTTCTTTTCGGTATTCAATATTGCCTCTGCCGGTGACCATATAGTTTCATCATCCACTATTTACGGCGGCACATATAACCTTTTTGCCGTTACTATGAAGCGTATGGGCATTGAGTTTACCTTTGTAAAGCCTGATTGCAGTGATGAAGAGCTTAACGCGGCATTCAAGCCTAACACCAAGGCGGTTTTCGGGGAGACTATTGCAAATCCCGCACTCGCAGTACTTGATATTGAACGCTTTGCTAAGGCGGCTCACGCTCACGGCGTACCGCTTATAATCGACAACACCTTTGCAACACCTGTAAATTGCAGACCTATCGAATGGGGCGCCGATATAGTTATTCATTCAACCACGAAATATATGGACGGTCACGGCGCCGGAGTCGGCGGTTGCATTGTTGACTCCGGAAAATTTGACTGGACGAAATACCCCGATAAGTTCCCCGGTCTTTGCACACCGGATGAAAGCTATCACGGTATCACATATACAGAGCGTTTTGGTCTTGCCGGCGCGTTTATAACAAAGGCTACCGCTCAACTTATGCGTGACTTCGGCTCAATTCAGTCACCGCAGAATGCTTTTCTTTTAAATCTGGGACTTGAGAGCCTGCATCTCCGTATGAAAAAGCACTGTGAAAACGGATTGGCGGTTGCAAAATTCGTGCAAAATCATCCGAAAATTGCCTGGGTAACTTATCCGTCACTTGAAGGTGATAAATGGTATGATTTAGCACAGAAATATTTGCCCGGCGGCAGCTGCGGCGTTGTTTCCTTCGGCGTCAAAGGCGGAAGAGCGGCGGCTGAAAAGTTTATGAAGAGCCTTCGCCTCGCGGCTATTGAAACCCATGTGGCAGACGCGCGCACATGCTGTTTGCACCCGGCGAGCGCCACTCACAGGCAGATGAATGACAGTGAGCTTGCCGCGGCAGGTATATCTCCTGATCTTGTCCGCTTCTCCTGCGGAATTGAAAGCAGTGATGACCTGATAGCCGATATAAGCCAGGCACTCGATAAAGTATAAAAGAGGGCGATAAATAATGCCTATTAAAATACCTAATGATTTGCCGGCGGTAAAAACGCTCACGGATGAAAACATATTTGTTATGACCGAAAAGCGAGCGATAACCCAGGATATAAGACCGCTTGAAATTCTGCTTCTTAATCTTATGCCTAAGAAGATAGAAACCGAAACTCAGCTTTCCCGCCTGCTCGGCAACTCTCCGCTTCAGGTGAATTTTACATTTATTCATACCAAAAGCCACGAATCGAAAAACACACCGCCAGAGCATCTTTTCACCTTTTACAAAATCTTTGACGATGTAAAGGAGCGCACTTTTGACGGTATGATTATAACCGGCGCGCCGGTTGAGCAAATGCCTTTTTGCGAGGTGGAATATTGGGATGAGCTTTGCCAAATTATGGAGTGGAGCAAAACCCATGTGCATAGTACTCTCCATATATGCTGGGGCGCTCAGGCAGGGCTTTATTACCACTACGGCATAGAGAAAAAGCAACTTCAAAAAAAGCTGTTCGGGGTTTTCCCCCACACCGTCAATTATAAAAAGTCTATTCTTTTCAGGGGATTTGACGATGTGTTTAATGTGCCGCAATCCAGATATACCACGGTAGACGCCGAGGATATAAAGGCGGTACCCGGGCTTAAAATTCTCGCTTCCGGCAAGAAGTGCGGCGTTTACGCGGTATCGAACAAGGGCGGCAGGCAGATATTTATAACAGGACACAGCGAGTATGATGCGGACACGCTTAAAAATGAGTATCTGCGCGACAAAGCGGCAGGGCTTGACACCGCCATTCCGGAAAACTATTTTAAGGATGATGACCCGAAAAAGGACCCGATAGTTTCCTGGCGTGCACACGCAAACCTGCTTTTCTGCAACTGGCTTAACTATTTTGTATATCAGACAACGCCTTATGATATTGAAAAAATTAAATAATTCATAAAAAACTACGGCTTTAAGCCGTAGTTTTTTATATATCCCCTTTATATTTTCTTTTTGTTGCCATGCCGCCGCGAATATGGCGTTCGGACTTATTCTTTTCGAGTACTGCTTTGACCTCGCGGTAAAGCGAGGGCTCATCCTTTAAAAGGCGTTCGGTAACATCTTTATGTACGGTTGATTTACTGACCCCGAAAACCTTTGCCGCCGCTCTTACTGTGGCACCCGTTTCACATATATATTCACCGAGGATTATAGGTCGTTTGTCAGTAAGCTCTCTCATATCACCACTCCTAAAAGGACTTGGTAAATTATATGAGAGAGCTTATTCTTTTATTACTTTATTAAGACTATTTGTTTTCGTTCATATATTTTATTCCTATGGGGAGAAATCTCAAAAAAGACGAAATCAAGATTTTGACACCATACAACTAATAAAGCGGCTGATAATCTCAGTCGCTTTATACTGAATGTTTTACTTAAACATTCTGGCACTGCTAATCAGTGCATATTCAGGCAATTTAACACACTAATCAGTTTATCATTGTCGCTCGAATCTCTTATGGCGATTCTAAGATAGTTTTTCCCATTCAGTTTGTTTGTCAAATCCTTTACGATAAGATTATGCTTAATTAAAAGAGTTTTTGTCAATTCTTTAGCGTTAATTCCTTTTTTTAACTCAACCATAATGTAATTTGCTTGAGATGGAATCACTCG
>CACXEV010000086.1 GCA_902766755.1 Oscillospiraceae bacterium
GAATTTCGCTACGCGAAGATTTACGCTCGCGGCGGTGCCGCGTTTACTATCCTTGAACCAACCCCTGTCTTATTTTAAGCGATCTCATAATTCTTAACTTCAAATCATCCGAAAAACATCTGAACTACATAAAGGCAGTTATTCTTTATGATAAACGAGAGCGCAACGCTCTTAAAATCGCTGTTTAGAATATTTCCTCTGTGACCGGGAGAATCCATAAACTGGTTGTGCAATTTCGTATAGCCCTCAGTTGTATCGGAATCCATAGAATAGTAGCCGAAATACGCGATGTTTTCTCCGGCGGTATAATAAAATGAAAGCCCAAGATCATCAAGAACGGAATAACACAATTTTCCGTTCGGTCTATTGTGAGAGAATACCTCTGTTATCTCCTCAACTCTTATATCGGTTGCGGGTTGTCTTTCATAATCAAAGGCAAGCGGAGCCGCGCCTTCCTTTGCGCGCGCTTCGTTTATAAGGCGGAGCATTCCCGCTTCAAGGTCGCGGTATTTTTGCGGCTTTGTTTTCGGAATGATCTGCGTTTCCAAGACCTTGCCGCAACGGGTGCATACAAGCACCTTTTCTCCCGGTTTTTCAGTTGTTGCTTCTTTTGTTACGGTCCATTCCGTATCGGTATGATTGCAGACTGTTTCAGGAAAAACTTTAACATCCCACCCTGAAAGGTACTGAAAAAGCCGGGTGAGATCCTTATTGTTAACAGCGCCGTCGCCGTTGACATCGAGCACCTCGGAATTCACGGTAACATCCCAACCCGAAAGATACTGGAAAAGGCGCGTAAGATCCTTATTATTAACCGACTTATCGGCGTTTATATCGCCGCCTAATGAGCCCTCACCAGATGCGCCAAAGGGCAAAACAAGCAGGATCATTAATAAAACGAGTAATACTGTTATTCCTTTTTTCATATTTCTTGCCTCCGCAAATCCCGGTTTATCAGCTTTATTATACCGCAGAATTGTGAATAGGTCAATCACAGGGAAAAATTATCTACAAAAAAGGACATCCGAAAGGATGTCCTTTTTTGGGTAGTTTGAACTTAATGACACGAATGAAAGGGCTCTGAAAACCGAAAGATTTCTTTAATTTATATCTTCCCAAGATATTTTAGTTGTATTTTTGTTCCAATTTTCAAAATATTCTTCAACTTCGCTCTTTTGAACTGGTTTTTCATCTAACAAATATTTGTTTTCCGAATCATCCAAATACGCTTGATTAGTTATTTCATAAGAACTACCTGAGAAAGAAATTCTGCTAATTGCTTTATATCCATCATAATCAAATGTCATAAAGCTACCATCAGTCTTTACATCTTGTATACTAATTTTTTTATGCACATAACCATAAACCTTGCCGTCATCATATCTTAAAAATAGGAAATCACTTAAGCTTGCATCAATAATCAATAATTCTTCTATACCGTCTGAATCGAAATCAGCAAAAGTATAATGAGCAGGCACAAAAATATTTAATGCATTACTATATGTGGGATATCTGAATTTTTCCAAATTTTCTTCTGTAGTTTTATCTGTAGAAGCATTGTAAACCGTAAAATTTTCTTCTTTATTTAAAACTTTTGTTAAAACGGTTTTAGCCTCATCGTTCATCTTTTCAGTGTTGTTGCATCCACTAAAAGCCAAACACATTAGTAAACAAAGGAAAATAGCTAATAGTTTTTTCATACAATCACTCCCTTGGGTGTATTATAGCATAAAAGCGGCAATAAATCAATGCGGAGCATTGTATATCATCAATTCTGTTAGGAATTGCATATCATCAAAACTTTAGTTTTGTATATCATAATTGCGAAAGTATTTTTGATACACGCTAAAGCGTGATGATATACAGTCCTAACGGACTGATGAGATACAACGATAGCCTTGCTATCGTTGATGATATGCCATTGCTTTCGCAATGGATAAAAAAACACTCGTTCAAGAGAACGAGTGTTTTTTGGAGGCACCACCCAGAATCGAACTGGGGATAAGGGCTTTGCAGGCCCCTGCCTTACCGCTTGGCCATGGTGCCATATAAAA
>CACXEV010000087.1 GCA_902766755.1 Oscillospiraceae bacterium
ACTTCTGCGCCCCTTTCAGGGGCTAAGCAAGTATTCACCCCTTATAGGGGTGGTGCATACCACCGGTTCACCGGTGGTTATGATTTTTACTTGCCTATTTTTAGTATTGATGGGTTTTTAAGAAGCAGGTAATGAAGCGCGGTGCCGAGTGTGAGCATTACCGCCAGCTCGCCGAGCGCCACTTCCGCCGCGGCTACTAAAAATCCTGTGAGCGAAGCGCCGCCTTCCGTAAAGAAAATTGCGATTTCAAGACCTACGATAATTCCGTTTGAAATTACCGGCATAAGCAGTGATAAAAACGGAAACCTGCCTATTTTCACATTTCTTAAAAGGTACATCGTAACTGCCGCTATAAGCGTTGCCGAGGTGCCCATAACAAGGTCAATCGGGTTAAAAGAGAATATATTTGCTATAAGGCAACCGACGGTAAGCCCCGGTATTGCCGCAGGGGTGAAAAGGCATAACACATTAAGCGCCTCTGAAAAACGGAACTGAATAGGCCCGTATGCGAGGTTAAAAAACGCCGCCGCGTAGGTAAACACCGCATAAAGTGCTGCAATAATCGCGCTGAATACCAAAAATCTTACTTTTTTACTGTTCATCTTTTTTGTTCTCCTTAAACCTTTTGTAATATTCGACCGCTAATTTATCACAGCGTTCATTTTCTTTGTGCCCGTTATGGCCGCGAACCCATACGAATGTTATATCGTGGATATCATCGAGCCGTAAAAGCTCCTCCCAAAGCTCAATGTTCTGTGCCGGCTTTTTATCCGCCTTTTTCCAGCCGTTTTCCTGCCACGAGCGCGCCCAACCGAGCGTCATTCCGTCGCAAACATACTTTGAATCGGTAGTAAGCAGTACTTTGCAAGGCTCTTTGAGTGCGGAAAGCGCCATAATCACCGCCGTAAGCTCCATTTTGTTGTTGGTGGTGTTTTCTTCACCGCCGGAAAGCTCTTTTTCCCGGCCTGCGTAGCGCAAAATAGCACCCCAGCCGCCGGGGCCGGGGTTGCCTGAACATGCGCCGTCAGTAAAAATCTCTACATATTTAAGCATAATCAGTACTTCCTGAATGAGCCTATAACCTTGCCGAGCACCTTAGGCTCTTTGGGGTGTATAGGTGAAAAATCCGGATTTTCCGGCATAAAAATCACTGCACCGTCCTTAATAAGCAGGCGTTTTACCGTTGCCGAGTCCCCGTCAAGCCCTATTATTATATCTCCGCTTCTGCAGGGCGCGTTTTTATCGGCAATTACTATATCCCCATCCATAATACCGGCGTTTTTCATACTAAGGCCTACGACCTTAAGCGCGAAAAGCCCTTCCGAATTATTGGTGGGATAAGGTATATAATCCTCAATCTCATCAACCGCTAAAATAGGCTGACCGGCTGTGATTTTACCTAACACAGGCACCATTGAGGAATCGAAATCATCTTTTAGCCTTATTGCCCTTGAAAATTTAGCGTCACGCACTATATAATCATTTTCTTCAAGAAAGTTAAGTATAGCGTGTACAGATGAGGTGGAGTGAAGCCCGGTGGCTTCGCAAATCTCACGCACGGTAGGCGGAAGCCCGCTGCCGAGCCGCTTTACAAGGAAGCGGTATACTTTTTCCTGATTTTCGCTTAAAGGTCTTTTACTCATAACGCACTCCTTTATCGAACATCTATTCGCCTATATTATATCATCGGCTTCTATGGTTTTCAACAACTATTTTATTTTTTTAAAAAAAACTTCTTTTTTGTGTATGAATATGCTATAATATAAACTGATATATTGTGTGTAACTGAAAGGGCGGTTTTATGGAAACGCAAATCTGCGGTCTTAAAACTGAATATATGATATCCGGCGAGGGGGATATACCGGTAGTACTGTTGCATGGCTGGGGCTCTTCTTTTGATGTTTACAAGGGTATTATATCCGGGCTATCGGACCGTTGTAAATTCTATGCTGTAAACTTTCCGGGTTGCGGCGGCAGCGAGATAATGAAAGAACCTTGGAATATCGATAATTACTGCGATTTTGTACTCGAGTTTTTATCGTTTTCGGGGGTTGACGCGGATAAAGCGGTATTCATAGGTCATTCCCACGGCGGTAGGGTAATATTAGCGCTTGCCGGAAACGGGCAGATTGAGCCTGCCAAAATAGTATTGCTTGACTCGGCAGGCATCGTAGCGGAAAAGTCAAAAAGACAAAAACGGAGAGCAAAAAACTTTAAGAGGATAAAAAAGGTTTTAAGTCTGCCGTTAATTAAAAATTTCAGCGGCGGTCTTCTCGATGCCGCGCGCCGGCATTACGGTTCAGCGGATTATAACGCCGCGCCGCCCGTTTTAAGAAACACTATGGTATCACTCGTAAATACCGACCTGAGCGATAAAATCAGCGATATTAAATGCCCCACGCTTCTTATCTGGGGCGAAAACGATACCGATACTCCGCTTTCGAGTGCGGAAATTATTAAAAGCAAAATTGCCGATAGCGGATTGTGTGTTATAAAGGGTACCGGACATTTTTCTTTTTGCGAAAAGCCTTATGAGGCGCTTGCCATACTTCGCGCCTTTATAAAGTAGGAGGGTTTATGAATATTATATTGCTTATCTGCGCTGTTTTTTTAAGCGCTTCGGCTGTTTTTTCACTTTATAATCAGTATCAGATGCTACAACAAAATTCCTATTTTGTATCGCGTTATTTTATGTGGCTTAAATCATCATATACAGTAGGTCTTTGCGTTCAGGCTTTTTTATACTGCGTAATATCCGCTCTGTTTTTAAAGGAGCGTTATATCATAATGTCGGTTCTTGCTTTTTGCGTATTGATTATAAGGGTTGTTTTGGCGATAAAATGCAAAAAAAACGCTATAAAACCGCTGGTTTTTACCGGTAGAGTAAAAAGGCTTTATACAACTGCCGTAATAATTTTAATTGCTCTTACGGCGGTTTATTCTCTGGTGCATCAGGGCAGGATAGGAAAATCGTTTTTGCTCATTTTGTTTATGATATCGAGTATAACTCCTATCATCACTATTGTTACAAAACTTGTGAATTCACCGGTCGAGAAGCTTATAGGACGGCATTATATAAACGATGCAAAGCGTATACTTAAATCCTTTGACAATTTAAAGGTTATAGGAATTACCGGTAGCTACGGTAAAACCACTACAAAATTCATACTAAACCGCATTTTAAGCGAAAGATACAATACTGTTTGTACACCGCAGAGCTTTAATACTCCTATGGGAGTTGTGCGTACCGTGCGGGAAATGTTAAAGCCGCAAACGCAGATATTTATCTGTGAGATGGGCGCTAAAAAAACAGGGGATATTAAGGAAATATGCGATATTGTAAATCCCGACTGCGGCATTATAACATCGGTAGGAGAACAGCATCTTGATACCTTCGGCTCGCTTGATAATGTATTTAAAACTAAATTTGAGCTTTATAACGCCGTAACGGATAAAGGAGGTATTTGCCTTGTAAACTCCGATAGCGATGCTATATCAAAGCGGAAGGATAAGTGCAAAAGTGTTGTGTTTTTCGGAGACGGCACCGATTATTTTGCAGATAATATAAGGTACTCTCCCTCCGGTTCAACCTTTGATTTGCACTTAAATGGTGATAAAATAACGGTCACCACAAAGCTTTTAGGTAAGCATAGCGTGAGCGATATACTTGCCGCCTCGGCATTGGCTTATATGCTCGATGTGAGTGCTGATGATATAAAATGTGCAGTAGCGGCGCTGAATGCTACAGAGCATCGCTTAGAGCTTAAACCCTTTAAAAACGGCTCACTTCTTATTGATGATGCATATAATTCAAACCCCGAAGGCTGTCTTGAAGCGGTAAGGGTATTGGGGTCTTTTGACAATATGAAAAAGGCTATTATCACACCTGGCCTTATTGAGCTTGGCGAGAGGGAATATGACTGTAATTTTGCACTCGGACTTGAAGCGGCAAAATACTGTGATATAATAATTCTTGTAGGTGTTAATCGCTCGGTTCCGATTGCCGATGCAATAAGAACTACCGATTTTAATACGGATAATATGTATGTGGTTTCAAGCTTTAAAGAGGCTATGGAGGTTTACGCACCAAAGTGCGACAGTGGCAGTGTTGTATTGCTCGAAAACGACCTTCCCGATAACTATTTGAATTGAGGTAATATAGTATGAAATTAAATGTTGCGGTGTTTTTCGGTTGTCGTTCGGTTGAACACGAAGTATCTATTATTTCCGCTGTTCAGGCTATGCGGGCTATGGACAGAGAAAAATATGATGTTACTCCCGTTTATGTAAATAAACAGGGCATTATGTTCACATCAAAGGATATGTTCGAGATAGAAAATTTCAGGAATATAGATAAGCTTTTGACAGTGAGCGAGGAAGTGACTTTTTTAAAGAAGGCTGATGGGGTTTTTATGCATCCCGTAAACAAAAAAGCCTTTAAAAAGGTGAAGGATACTAAAATCGACCTTGCTTTTCCGATAGTTCACGGCACTAACTGTGAGGACGGTACCATTGCAGGGTATTTTGAGTTTTTGGGACTGCCGTATATAAGCTGTGACATTATTTCCGCCGCTGTAGGTATGGATAAAGCAGTGTTTAAGGATGTGCTTAAAAGCGCAGGCCTTCCGGTGCTCGATTGCATTCGGTTTACATTCCGTGAATATATGACCGATAGTAAAGATATTATCGTTAAGATAAAGGATAATATCGGTTTTCCGCTTATTATAAAGCCTATAAACCTGGGGTCAAGCGTAGGTATTTCCAAGGTTAAAAATGAAAACGAGCTTGAAGAGGCAATTCGCCTTGCCGGCAGCTTTGCCGATAAAATTCTGGCAGAGCGCGCCGTGGAAAATTTAAGGGAAATAAACTGTTCCGTTTTAGGCAATTCGGATGAGTGTGCGGCTTCAGTCTGTGAAGAACCGTTTATGCACGATGAAATCCTTTCTTATAAAGATAAATACGAGGGCGGCTCAAAGAATCAGGCAAGCAAGGGTATGGCGTCGCTCGGCAGAAAGATACCGGCTGATATACCTGAAGAGCTGTCAGATAAAATACGCGATATTTCCTGCAGAATATTTAAGGCGATAGGCGCTTCGGGCGTTGTTCGCATAGATTATCTTATGGATGATAAAACAAAAGAGGTTTACGCTAATGAAATAAACACAATTCCGGGCTCTTTGGCGTTCTATCTCTGGGAGGCTACGGGTGTTAAATACCGCGAGCTTATCGATAAGCTGGTTGATACCGCGTTTCACCGTGAGCGGAAACGCGAAAACTTAAAGTTTACAATAGATACAAATATACTTTCAGGTGTTTCCTTCGGCAGTAAAGGAAGTAAAGGAAGCAAGTTTTAATGACTGAACTGCTTATAAAGCTGTTTGTAAAAAACAGTGAAGATGTTAAAAACCAATCTGTAAGGCTGGCGTACGGAAATCTGGGAAGCGTTACGGGAATTATATGCAATATTCTGCTTTGCACCGTCAAAATCGCGGCAGGAATACTGGCAGGCAGTATGTCTATTGTTGCGGACGGTCTTAATAACCTTTCCGATATGGGCTCTTCGGTAATATCTATGATAGGCTTTCGCTTATCCTTAAAGCCTGCTGATTATGATCACCCTTTCGGTCATGGCAGAATGGAATATCTGTCGGCATTTACCGTCTCTATATTTATACTGGTGGTCGGCGTTGAGTTGCTTATAAACGCCGTTAAGGCGATTGTATCCGGTGCCGCCGCACCGGAGTTTTCGGCAGTTTCCCTTGCTATACTCATTTTCTCGATACTTCTTAAGCTCTGGATGTTCATATTCAACCGTAAGCTCGGGAAAAAGATAAATTCGTCTGCTTTAACAGCTACCGCGAAGGATAGCCTAAACGACTGTGTATCAACCCTTGCAATTTTAGCCTGTGCATTAATAACAATGAAATTTAAGTTGTCATTTAATCTTGATGCGGTGGTTTCAATAGGAGTAGCAGGGTTTATATTGTGGTCGGGTGTCGGCTCACTTAAGGAGACTATAAGCGAGCTTTTAGGAAAGCCGCCACAGGCCGGGCTTATCGAGGATATAGAAAATGGGATAATGTCGTTTGACGGTTTTTTGGGTGTTCACGATCTGATAGTCCATAATTACGGCCATGGCAGGCAGTTTGCTTCAGTTCATGTTGAGGTGCCTCAGGATACAGATATAGTAAAATGCCATGAGCAAATAGATATTTGCGAAAAGGTAGTAGGCGAAAAGTGCGGGATAAGTCTTGTTATCCATATGGATCCGGTCAATGTAAATGATAATTCTGTAATGGAAGCAAAGCAGGAAATGACACAGATAATAAAATCCATTCATCCGGATTTAACCCTACATGATTTTCGTATGACTCCGCCGTCAGATGAACGCACAAATCTTATATTTGATGTTGTAATTCCTAAAACCGTAAAACTCAACGAAAAGGAATTGGATCAGCAGATAAAGCGCCTTGCAAAGGAAAAGAATAAAACCTATGAGTGTGTAATCACTTACGATATAAGCTATGTTTAACAGGGTGATAAAGGATGTTTTTAAAATTTAAATCCGAGGGATTTGACTATCTTATAGCCGGACTCGGCAATCCGGGAATGCAGTATGAAAACACAAGGCATAATGCCGGTTTTGCGGCAGTAGATACCCTGTTAAATAATTTGGGCGTTCAAATGAATAAGCATAAATTTGAAGCGGAGTACTGCGATGCTAAGGTAGGTAAAAGTCGGGTTATAATAGCAAAGCCACAAACGTTTATGAATAACTCCGGCAGGGCTGTTTCGGCAATTTCAAAGTTTTTCAAAATACCGCCGGAGAAAATAATAGTACTTTTTGACGATATATCTTTGCCGGTAGGCAATATCCGCATACGCCGCAAGGGCAGTGCCGGAGGGCATAACGGAATTAAGGATATAATCGAGCTTCTGGGTACAGAGGATATTATGCGTATTAAAATAGGAGTAGGTGAGAAGCCTACCCCGGATTATGATCTTAAAAATTGGGTGCTTGGTAAAATACCGGAGGGTAACAAAAATGCGTTAAATACCGCTTATGACAATGCGGCAAGCGCAGTAAAGGAAATAATTATAAACGGTATAGACAGCGCAATGAATAAATACAGTAAATAATATATTATGAAGTTTTTAAATAATTTTTTGGAGGATGAGAAAGATTATTGTAGGCTTATAAGCTATATAAAACAGGGGAATTTTCCTTTGTCTGTTTCGGGGCTTTCAGGCGTTCACAGAGCTGTGATAACCGCCGCTCTTGTGAGTTCGCTTCAGTGCCGGTTTTTGCTTATAACCGATACCGAAGCGGCGGCGGTATCGTTCAAGGATGATTTACTGTCCCTTGGCTGTAAGGCCGGGCTTTTGCCGGTGAGAGACTATAATCTTACTCAAATCAGCGGATACTCTAAGGAGTATGAAATAATGCGTTTAGATACCCTGTCAAGAATTCTTGACGGGGAATTTGAAGTTGTGTGCGTGTCAGCTCAGGGTGCTACGCAGTATACTGTTCCGCCCGATATCCTGAGAAAAGGAACCTTTACTATTTTCGAGGGCGATACCGTAGATTTAGAAAAAATCACTAATAGCCTTATAAACTTTGGATATAAAAGGGCGGATATATGTGAGGGCGCGGGACAGTTCTCGGTACGCGGTGGAATAATAGATGTTTTTTCCGCCGGATATGATAACCCTGTAAGAATAGAGCTTTTTGGCGATGAGGTAGATAGTATTTCTTATTTTGATACCGACACACAACGCCGGACAGACAGGGTAAAGGGATTTAAAATAATACCGGCGCAGGAGCTGCCATACAATGCGGAAGAATTATCCGAAAGGCTTTCAGAGTATCTTCAAAACGAGAAGAAGCTCACTGAACCTCAAAAAGCACAGGTTATAAGGGATATAGAAAATCTTAATAACGGTATGCCGGTAAACGCGGATTTGTACCTTTCGCTTTTATATGATAAACCGGCTTCGATTTTTGATTATACTTCCGACTTTAAAACCGTGGTTTGCGATTACAGCAATATAAAATCAAAGCTAAAATCTGTTTTTCAAAGCGAAGCGGAGGATATATCAGGGTTGCTCGAGAGCGGTTTGCTGTCTTATAAAACCTCGAAACTTCGTTTATCGGCGGATGAGTTTTCTAATCTTATAAAATCAACTATATTCTTTGACAGCTTTGCAAAAACCTCCTATGATACCGATATCGCCGCCACTATCAATTTTGATTTTAAGCGGTTTTCCCCATGGGGTGGAAATCTTGAAACGCTGATTGAGGATATTAATGCAATAAGGAGTATTGCCGGTACGGCGGTGGTGTTTGCCGGGGGCGAAAAAGCGGCTAAGCTTTTAGCAGATAATCTTCGTGATAATGAAATTCCGGCTCAGTTTTTAAAGGATGAAGGTGATGTTCGCCCGGGCGGCGTATTTACTGTTGCAGGAGGTCTTTCGGGTAGTTTTGAAATAACCGGTAAGAGACTGCTCGTTATAACATCCCGCCATATCAGTGCAGATAAACGCAAACGCCGTAATTTCAAAGCCGGAAAAGAAATAGGCTCGCTTGAGGAAATGAGCCGAGGCGATCTTGTAGTTCACGCAATGCACGGTATCGGTGTTTTTGACGGTATAAACCGCATAACCCAATCAGGTATTACAAAGGATTATATTAAAATAAAATATTTTGGCAATGATATTCTTTATGTTCCGGTAACGCAACTTGATTTGGTTTCAAAATATATAGGCGCTTCCGCTGATGATGGCAACATAAAGCTAAACAGGTTAGGAACCGCCGGTTGGCAAAAAACGCGGGCGAGGGTTAAAGCGGCAGTAAAGGATATGGCAAAACAGCTTTTGTCTCTTTATGCTAAGCGCCAGGCGGCAAAGGGCTATGCCTTTTCACCTGATACAGACTTGCAAAACGACTTTGAAAGACGGTTTGAATTTGAAGAAACCGAGGATCAACTCCGTTGCAGTGATGAAATTAAAGCAGATATGGAGCGCAGTGTGCCTATGGATCGTCTCCTTTGCGGTGATGTCGGATTCGGTAAAACCGAGGTAGCGCTCAGAGCAGCATTCAAGTGTGTAAGCGAAGGTAAGCAATGCGCTATGCTGGTGCCTACAACTATCCTTTCCGCTCAACATTATAACACCATTATCCGCCGTTTCGGTGATATGCCAGTAAAGGTAGAAATGCTTAACCGGTTTGTAAGCACATCTCGCCAGAAAAAAATTATTGCCGGTATAAAGTCCGGCAGGATAGATATGGTCGTAGGTACACATCGCCTTATTTCAAAGGATATCGATTTTAAAAACATAGGGCTTGTTATAATTGATGAGGAACAACGTTTTGGGGTGGCACAAAAGGAAAAACTTAAGGAAAAATATCCGTTTGTGGATATACTCACTCTATCCGCAACACCCATACCGCGCACCCTTAATATGGCTATGAGCGGACTTCGGGATATGTCGAGCATTGATGAAGCACCGTCGGACAGGCAACCCGTTCAAACCTATGTGCTTGAGTACAATAACGGCGTTATAAATACCGCAATAGAGCGCGAGCTTCGCAGAGGTGGTCAGGTTTACTACCTGCACAACAGGGTTGAGAGTATAGAAAACTGCGCGCTTAAACTTAAAAATTTCTTTCCGGATGCAAATATCGGTGTGGCACACGGTCAGATGAGCGAAGATGAGCTGTCGGATGTCTGGCAAAAGCTTGTAGACCACGAGATAGATATACTTGTATGCACTACAATTATTGAAACCGGGGTAGATGTACCGAATGTTAATACACTTATAATCGAAAATGCAGACAGAATGGGACTTGCCTCTCTTCATCAGCTTCGCGGCAGAGTGGGGCGCTCGCCAAGGCGTGCATACGCATATTTCTGTTTCAGACGCGGCAAGGAAATATCCGAAGTGGCGGCTAAGCGCCTTGAAGCCATAAAACAGTTTACCGAGTTCGGCTCCGGATTTAAGATAGCGATGCGGGATTTGCAGATAAGAGGTGCCGGCAGTATATTGGGCGGTGAGCAACACGGAAATTTAGAGGCTGTAGGCTACAATATGTATTTAAAGCTTTTGGATGAAGCCGTAAATCGGGAAAAAGGTATAAAAGAGGAGGAAACGCCTGAAATAGAGTGTACAGTTGACCTGCCTTTATCCGCTCACATACCCGAAAGTTATATAGAGTCACTACCGGCGAAAATAGGTATTTATAAGCGAATTGCCGATATTTCATCCATAGATGATGCTCGTGATGTTATAGATGAGCTTTGCGACCGTTTTGGTGATCCGCCGAAATCGGTTATGGGGCTTATAAATATATCGCTTTTAAGAGCAAGAGCGATTAAATGCGGCATTTTGGAAATAAAAGATACAAATTCCGGCATTGCCCTTATTACCGAAAATGTTAGGGAGGATGTGACCGGCAGGCTATCCGCCGCTTTCGGTGATATATTCATGTTATCGTTTATCGGTAAAACCTCATATATGATAAAACACTCTGAAGAAGAAAAGCTTGACAGCATAATAGAAAAGTTATCATCGGTTTTATAAAATTAATTGTAGACTTTTAGGTAAATATGTTATATAATTAAAACAATTAAGTTTTTCGGAGGAAGTATAAATGAAAAACATTAAAAGAATTGTTTGTTTAGTTATGGTATTGTGCCTTTGTATAGGATTATCCGCCTGCCATAAGAAAAATGAAACTGCTGTAAAGGTAGGCTCGCTTAAGTTTACATCGGGTTATTATGCTTGCGTTCTGTTCTTTACTGATAGCGAAGCTCGCTCAAAGGTTGAAGAGCAGTTGGAGGAAAAGGGCGAAAGCACTGAGAACATCAATTATTACAAGCAGAAGATAGACGGTAAATCTTATGTAGATTGGGTTAAGGATGAAACTATAAGTAAAATAAAGAGAATTGCCGCAACAAAGCTTTACTGCAAAGAAAATAAACTCACCCCCGGTGAGGACGAGTCGCAGGTTTCAAGCTACGCCGAATATTATTGGGATCAGGGCTATTCCTCTGTTCTTACCGAGAACGGTGTTTCAAAGGAGACCTATATTAAGTATATGACCGATTTGTCCTATGAGGATTTGTATTTCAATCACATATTCGGGGCTGACGGTGAAAAGGCTTTAACCGAGGAACAGCTAACTGAAGAGCTTTCAAAAAATTATGCTATAGCCGATATGCTTGATGTTGACTTTGCGGATATGGAAGATGATGAGAAAACATCAAAAACCGAGCAGTTAAACGGCTACCTTGATGAACTTACAAAGGGTACCCGTACATTTGAAGAAATCTATCACGAGTATAACGGCAGCGAGCATGAGGAGGAAGCACAGTCAACAGAGGATGCCGAGTCTAAACCCCTTGATGAGCATGCTACCTTTATAGGTAATAAGGATACCGATTACAGCAATGATTATTTTGATGAGATATACGCTATGAAGACAGATGAGGTCAAAATAATTGACAAGGCTGACGATGCAGGAAAAATATTGGTGGTTAAAAAAGATGTTGTCGCTGATCCGTATTATCTTAAAACATACGATTCGGTTTTACGCCATGCGATAGCTGATGAGGATTTTGACAAGGTAGTAGAAGAGTATGTTAAATCGCTCGAATTTAAGGAATATACAAAAGCTACCGGCCGCTTTAATGTAAAGAAGATTTACTATCCGGAAACCACAAGCGCACAATAAAGAATAAAAAACGATCCGCGGTGCTTTCGCACCGCGGATTTGTTATATTCTCTTATTCGTCTTTACTAGGTAATTGGATTTTAATTGCAAGCTCGTTTAATTGAGTTTCGTCCACGCCTGCCGGAGCGCCGGACATAAGTTCTGATGAATTTGCAATCTTCGGGAAGGCTAAAACATCACGCAGGCTTTCAGAACCTGTCATTATCATACAAATTCTGTCAAGCCCTATTCCCATACCGCCATGCGGAGGAGCGCCGTACTTAAATGCTCCGGTTAAAAATCCGAATTTCTGCTCGGCTTCTTCATCGGAAAGACCTAACGCCGAGAACATATGCGCTTGAAGCTCCGGGTCGGTAATACGCAGCGAGCCGCTTGAAAGCTCAACACCGTTAAGAACCAAATCGTAAGCATTGGCATATACCTTTTCGGGGTCAGTATCAAGGAATTCTATACATTCGTCAAGCGGAGCTGTAAACGGATGATGCATAGCATCGTATTTACCGGTTTCCTCGTTATATTCAAAGAACGGGAACTCAGTTATCCAAACAAAGTTAAACTTGTCTGCAGGTATCATATTAAGCTTTTTAGCAACGGTGAGGCGTAATGCGCCAAGTACCGGAAGCGCCAGAGATTTTTTATCGGCAACAATTAAAATAACATCGCCTTTTTCGGCCTCCAGCCTTTTATATATTGCTGCCATTTCATCTTTAGTCATAAACTTTGAGAAAGAGCAGGACGGTTCATCCTCCACCCAACGGATAAATGCTAATCCTTTAGCACCTATACCCTTAGCATCTTCGGTAAGCTTGTCTATTTCTTTTCTTGTATAAACACCGGCTGCACCCTTGGCATTTATTGCCCTTACTGTACCGCCCGATTTTATCGTATTTGCAAACACTGCAAATTCACAGTTTTCTACTATATCGGAAATGTCTTTGATTTTCATATCAAAGCGAGTATCCGGCTTGTCCGAACCGTAATTATTCATCGCATCGTTATAGGTCATTCGCGGAAGCGGAGTTTTAATATCTACATTTAAAACTTCACTGAATAAGCGCTTAACATAACCCTCTGCAATACCGAAAATATCCTCGCGGTCAACAAATGACATTTCAAGGTCTATTTGAGTGAATTCCGGCTGACGGTCGGCGCGTAAATCTTCATCTCTGTAACAACGGGCTATCTGCATATATCTGTCAAATCCCGAGAGCATAAGCAACTGCTTATACATCTGCGGTGACTGCGGCAGTGCAAAGAAACTTCCCTTATGCACCCTTGACGGTACAAGATAATCTCTGGCACCTTCAGGAGTTGATTTTATAAGCGTAGGTGTTTCTATTTCCAAAAAGCCGTTTTCATCGAAATAATCACGGGTTACCTTTGCTATTTTATGGCGCATCATAATATTATTTTGCAGATTGCTTCTTCTAAGATCAAGATAACGATATTTAAGCCTTAATTCTTCACCGGCTTTAGTGTCCGGTGTAATGTCAAACGGCGGGGTAAGAGAGGCGCCGAGAATTTTAAGACAGTCAACTTCAATTTCAATTTCGCCTGTGGGCAAATCCGGATTTATTGAAGAACGCATACGGACCTTACCACTTGCCATAAGCACAAATTCACTTCTAACGGTGAAAGCTTTTTCAAATATGGCCTTGTCCGTATTATCATCGAAAGCCAGCTGTATTATCCCGCTTCTGTCCCGTAAATCAATGAAGATAAGAGAACCTAAGTCTCTCTGGCGCTGTACCCAACCGCATACAACTACTGTATCTCCTATATTTTCCTTTGTGAGCGTACCGCAGTAATGAGTGCGCTTCATACCGTCCATTCTATCAAGTTTCAAAAGTAAACACCTCTTAAATATTAACCGTTGCCGAGTACAGAATCTTCAAGTGAGACTAATGCTTCTTTAAGGTTTAAATCGGTTATTTTATCCGGGATATCACCTATATCACATTCGTGCGTATTGCCGGTTTTCATATTTTTGATTACAACTTTTCCGGAATTCAACTCGTTTTCACCGAGAACTATAGAATATTTAGCTCCTATCTTATCGGCATATTTAAGCTGTGATTTTAGTCCTCTGCCGCAAAGGTCACATAAAGCTTCATACCCTTCGTTCCTTACAAGACTGCAAATTTTGCCTGCCGCTATTTGCGATTTATCATCCATCGCGGCAACATATAAAACGCACTTTTTATCTTCAGGAAGGGTAGCCCCCGTCTTTTCAAGTAAAAGCATAAGCCGCTCTATACCAAGTCCGAATCCGAGAGCCGGAGTATCTTTACCGCCCATTTTGCTGACCAGCCCGTCATACCTGCCGCCGCCGCAAACGGTAGACTGCGCTCCAATGTCCCCGGATACAAATTCAAAGACAGTCTTGGTATAATAATCAAGACCTCTTACTATGTGAGGATCGACTTCAAATAGTATGCCTTGTGCCGTAAGATTTTCTTTTACAGAGCTGAAATGTGCTTTGCAATCGTCGCATAAATAATCGGTAATAACCGGCGCTTTTGCGGCAATTTCAGAGCAAACAGGAGACTTACAGTCAAGAATTCTCAAGGGATTTCTATCGAGTCTGTCATTACAGGTGCCGCATAAATCCGATTTATATTTGCTGAAATAATCTCTTAAAGCATTAACATAATCGCTTCGGCACTTTTCGCAACCTATTGAGTTTATTTTAAGGCTTATATCTTTAACGCCGAGCGTTAAAAGAATTTGTCTCGCCAAGGCTATGATTTCGGCATCTGCCGAGGGACATTGCGCGCCAAAGCACTCAACGCCAAACTGGTGAAACTCACGAAGTCTGCCGGCCTGAGGCTTCTCGTAGCGGTAGCAACCGCCTATATAACATACCTTCGCCGGTAAAGCACCTGCTATCACGCCGTTTTCTATAACACTTCTTACAACGCCGGCTGTAAGCTCGGGGCGAAGTGTTATTGATCTGCCGCCCTTATCCTCAAATGTATACATTTCCTTTTGTACTACATCGGTATCTTCGCCTACATTACGGCTGAAAACTTCGGTATGCTCAAAAACCGGTACTCGTATTTCCCTGAAACCGTAAAGCGCCGCTGTTTCAAGCATTTTTTCCTCAACAAATCTGTACTTATAAGATTTGTCGGGTAAAATATCATTCGTGCCTTTAACAGCACGATTTATTTCTGCCATTTTAATTTCTCCGAACTTAAGATTTTTTAACTATTTCACGCCAGTCAAGATCGCCGCGCTCAAGTCCGTGAATAAGAACTTCAGCGGTGGCAATATTGGTAGCAACCGGTATGTTATGAACATCGCAAAGCCTCAAAAGCGAAGCTTCGTCCGGTTCGTGCGGTTTAGGATTGAGCGGATCCCGGAACAAAAGCAAAAGGTCAATTTCATCGCAGCCTATTCTTGAAGCTATCTGCTGGGAACCGCCTTGAGAACCTGCCATAAACTTGTTTATCCGAAGCCCTGTCGCTTCGGAAACAGTTCTGCCGGTAGCACCGGTGGCAACTAATGTATGTTGACTTAAAATACCACAATACGCGATACAAAACTGTACCATAAGCTCTTTTTTTGCATCATGTGCTATTAAAGCAATTGTCATAATATAACGCCCTCCCGTTATAGTTTATATTTTTTTGATATCGGGCAGTACCAAATTTTCACCTGATATACGCCTTATTATGCGGTCAAACGCTCTTAATGCTCTGCCCTTGTTCTTGAGTTTGTGATTACGGCTTAAAAGTAATAACTCACCGTCAGCCGGAACGATACCTATAAGCTGTGTTTGCGAAGTGTTTATAATATCGTCTATATTTTTATAAAATCCGGCGGAAATCATATCCTTATCAAATCGGTTTATAATAAGTCTCTTGTTGACTTTCGGTGCTATACCTCCGGAAATCACCGCCGCCGCTTTTACAGATACATCATCAGCACACGACACAATTAAAAAAACTGCATCGGGGAAGTGACTGTATGCTTCAAAATCTGCACCGGCAGGAAAATCCAAAATTATAAAATCATAGTTTTTTATTTCAGATTCAATAAGCGAATGCAGAACGTTAAAATCTATTTTTTCAGCCTTGCCAGGAGCCGGAACAACAGAAATATTATCATAATTTCCGGACTTATATATTGATTTTTTTAAATCGTTTTCTTTTATGGAATCGGACAAATCAAATACTATCGCTTCATCAATACCGAATATCGTATCAAGACACCGAAGTCCCGCATCAAGGTCTAATAACAGTACATTAGCATTTTTTGATGCCGCCGCTATTGCAAGACCTGAGGATACAGTTGATTTTCCCGTACCGCCTTTACCCGAAACGGTACAAACGATAACACCCATAATTATCACCTCTGATTTTATCACAAAATACGGTTGCTGTCAATCAAGTACAGTCCCAAATCGCGTATCTTCGGAAGAGTTGTCGTCCGCAAAAAAACAATAGTCAAGTATGTTTCGCACAATTGAACCGGAGGCATAACCCGAATGTCCGTGTTCAAGTACAACCGAAATTGCAATTTCCGGATTATCGAAAGGTGCAAAAACAATATATGTACTGTGGTCTGCGCCGCTGTTAGTCTGTGAAGTTCCGGTTTTGCCGCCGATTTTAATCGGGTAATCTCCAAGTGCCGCGCGACCGGTACCGTCTACTGTAACGGATAGCATACCTTCCTTAATAGCATTTATATTTTCCGGTTTTATTGATATTTGGTTTACTACTTCCGGATTACATTCATCATAGGTTTTTTTCAAATCATATGATACGATTTTTTTAATCAGAGTGGCACGGTAGTGTGTTCCTCCGTTTGCAAATGTGGCAACATAATTTGCCATTTGAAGCGGAGTAAAGGCATTAAGCTGTCCGATTGATATTTGCAGGGTATCGCCGCCAAAACCGTCAGTAGCAGGATTTGAAAGAATACCGGCGCTGTCGTCAACCTCCACGCCTGTTTTAACGCCTAATCCGAACTGCTTGAAATAATCTGTAAGAGTAGTAGCCCCTATACGCCTGCCAAGGTCAAAGAAAAAATAGTTGCAACTCTTTGAAAGAGCTGTTTTTAAATTCATAGTACCGTGATAATGCATACATTTAGGCTTATAATCGTTAAAATAATTATATACCTGTGAGCAAAATATTGTTTCGCCCAAATGATATTTTCCGGTCTCGAGCGCCGCCGTTGCAACCGCCGGCTTTATGGTTGAACCTATCGGATATACGCCCTGAAAGGCGCGGTCGGTAAGCGGTTTTCTTTTATCCTCTAATAGCTCGTTATACTTTTCGGATAGCGTAGCCGAATCGTATGTAGGATAGTTTGCAGAGCATATAACTCCGCCCGATTTTATGTCAATTACCACCGCACTGCCCGCTGTTGCTGTCCCTCCGGTAGCTTGCAGAGTGCGAACGGAGGTTTCGAGCATATCCTGTGTTTTACGCTGAATAACGCTATCAAGTGTTAAAACTATGGTTTTGCCGGATATCGGTTTTTTTGTAACGCGACTGTCTATTATATTGCCCTTTGTATCAATGTAATAGGTTATTTCCCCGTCTTTCCCGTGAAGATAATCCTCAGCCCAAAGCTCAATTCCGCTTTTGCCGACCTTATCACCGAAAGAGTATCCTTTTTCTTTGTAGTCGTTCCAATCCTCTTCATAGATAGGGCCTACAGTACCTATAAGATTTACTGCAAGAGATGTATCGGCATACTGCCTGAATGGTACAACATCGACCGAAACACCGTCTAAAAACAGACCTAATTCCGATACCTTTCTCATAAGCTCGCTCGGTATATCTTCTGCAAATGTATAAGGGTACGAAATCGAAAAATCCGATATATCCATACCGTATCTTGTCGCCATAATCGCTCTTTGCTCATCAGGCTTGTAAGCTTCAAGCTCGTATTTTTCTATAAGCCGCTTAAAGCAGTCCTCACTGGTTGCAAAATGGGCAAGACCGAGGGTTTTAAGCAGTTTGTCTGTACTGTCTCCGTTGAATCCGTATGGGGCGCTTTTCTCAATGGGGAGTTTGTCGATATATTCAACACCGCTTTCGTTTAACAGCTTTGTAAGGCTCAAAATTACATCGTTCAGATTATCTTTTGTATAAGCCTTATTAAAAACTATATTGTATCCGTCTCGGTTGATGGCAATTTGCCTGCCGTAACGGTCAAGTATTTCACCTCTTGAAGCTTTAAGAACGGATGTCCTTGTAGCAGCGCTGCCTTTTGCCGCGGAGGAGTATTTATCGGCGTTTAGAACTTGTATATAGTATATACGCGCAGTATATAAGAGGAGAACAAGCACTAAAATTACCGACAGAATATTAAGCGCCGTTTGGCGTTTTTTTGTAAAAGGCATACACTCACCTCACTGTGCCAAACTTAGAAAAAAGCCTTTTTTCTATATAAAAGAACGGTATTACAAATAAAGTTGTATATAACGCGCTGCCCGCGGCATATCTTAAAAGATAATTGAAACTACCGGCAATATCGCCTTCAAACGCAAAACCAACAAGCCACCTTGCTGCAAAATAAATTACAGAACAGATAAGACAAAGAATAAGAGCCGATTTGATATTACGGTTAAAAAGATAATTGGAAATCAAAACAGCGACAAACGAAATAACAGTAAAGACTATTGTATTAAATCCTACAGGAGTTGACGATACACTATCTAAAATCATACCTGTAACCGCACCTGCGATTATACCGGCAGTCTCTCCGGAGAACATCACAAGTGCCACTAAAAGCGCCAACACCGACATAGGATTTGCGCTCATAATTTTTATAGGAATGCCGGCATAATGAAAAAGAATCAAAAATAAGAATAATGCCGCATTTGAAAGAAAAAGTAAAAAAGATTTTTTTCTATTAGTCATATTGTTTGCCTTTTTCGCTGGAGACTTGTCCGTCAAACGAAGTGATAACCATTACATCTTTGATTTCACTCATATCCGTAAATGGCTTTATTTCAGCATAAATTGAAGAATTAACATTATCTGTGCCTATGTATTCAATTGAGCCTATCAAGAGACCTTGAGGGAAAATACCCTCACCCGAAGTTGAAACATAGTCGCCTATGGCAACCGAGCTTGAACGCGCGAGATTTTTGAAAACGCATTTTCCGTCCTTGGCATACTCAAGCTTACCGGTAATAAGACCTGAATCGCTTGAGCGATTATCAATAGCACCCATAGTGATTTTTGTGCTTAAAATGGTGGTGATTTTAGAACTTGTAAGACCAACTTCGGTAACATATCCTACTATACCGCTATCGGTTATAACCGGATCATATTTTTTTATATCCGACATTGAACCTTTGTTTATGGTAAAGCCGAGATACGGATCGTCGCTATCCCTTGTTATAAGGCTGGCAGAAGTGAATTTAAAATCATTGTGCGCTTCTTTTATACCGAGATATTTTTTATATGTTTCATTTTCTGCCGCAATTTGTTCGTAATCGGCAAGCTTTTTATTAAGCTCGTCAATCTGAGCGCCGAGCTCTGCATTTTCAATCATAAGCGAGTTACCCTCGTTATAAGCAGAGAAAAAATCTTTTACAGCTTCGCCTATTTTACCGGCAGCCGATCTGAACGGCTCTATAACAGAGCCTAAAATATCTGTTTGCGGTGCCATTCTGGTTCCGGTTATGCCGAAAATAGCCGTCAGTCCAATAACGGCGGCAATTATCGTGGCAATCACCTTAAATTGTCTGCTTTTAAAGAAAAACCTCATGGTTTACCTCCGGGTTATCTGAATCGTTTACCTCTTCTGAATACATAGTTTTCAAAACCGCTGTTTGCTTCAAGCCTTTTAGCTGTGCCGAGTACCACACAGTCAATCGGATTTGCCGCAACAGTTACCGGCATTCCGGTCTCTTCCGCTATAAGCTCCGCAAGCCCTCTGAGCATCGCACTGCCTCCGGTAAGCGTTATGCCGCGGTCTATAATGTCCGCCGAAAGCTCAGGCGGTGTTTTTTCGAGCGTCGAGCGAATTACATCTATTATCTGAGCTATAGTGTCCGACATAGCAGAACGCACTTCCGATGCGGAAATAATAACATTTTTAGGCAGACCGTCAACCAGGTTTCTGCCTTTAATCTCTATAGTTGTTTCCCCTTCATACTCTTTTGCAGAGCCTATTTCTATTTTAATTTGTTCTGCTGTTCGTTCGCCTATAAGCAGGTTATGCTTCTTTCTTATGTAGTTAACTATAGATTCATCGAGGTCGTCTCCGGCAACTCTGATAGACTGCGCCGTCACAATATCGCCAAGCGATATAACGGCTACTTCGCTTGTTCCGCCGCCGATGTCTACAACCATATTCCCCGAAGCATCCCAAACAGGAAGGCCGGCACCAACAGCCGCCGCCATAGGTTCTTCAATAAGGTCTATATCTGTAGCGCCTGCCTGTTTTGCAGCGTCGTAAACCGCACGGCTCTCAACCTCCGTAACACCTGCCGGTATGCAAAGCACCATTCTTACGCGTGAAAAAAGCGAGCCTTTAAGCGCTTCTCTTACAAAACGCTTAAGCATTGCGGTTGTAACATCAAAGTCGGCAATTACACCATCCTTAAGCGGACGAACGGCAACTATTGAACCCGGAGTTCTGCCTATCATATCTTTAGCTTCGCGACCCACAGCGCGTACAGCATCATTTCTTACATCATAAGCCACAACCGATGGCTCTCTCATAATTATACCTTTACCCTTTATGCAAACCAATGTGTTTGCCGTACCGAGGTCAACACCTATATCTCTTGTAAACATAAATTCCTACTCACTTTCTTTTTCTTCCTCCGGGGAGACCAGCCAAAGCGCTGACGGGATATTCTCTATAACCAGCTCGTCCTTGCCCGGGGCAAATTCACCGTCAAGCGTCCAGGCAACGCCTCTGCCTCCGGTAACCGTAATTTTTTTTGTGTGAAAAAACTCTATTTGCTCTCTTTTAAGGTCGCCGCGCAATATTCCTTCTAAAATGCTCTGAAATTGCAAAATATTTTTCGGGTTTTTAATAAGAAGCACCTCAAAGAGCCCGTCATTAAGCTTTACAAGGTTTTCTTTAAATTTGACTATTCCGCCTACCGACATTGAATTTGAAACTGCGCCGAATAAAAAATCATCCTCAATGGTTTTCTCTTCACACTCAAATTTGAGATGCACCGGCTTAATGTTTCCGAGGCTTTTAATACCCTCAAAAAAGTAAGCCGCTTGACCTAAAACATTCTTAGCCTCTTGCGGAGCCGAATAGGAAACTTCGGTAAAGGCACCGAAAGATGCTGTGTATGAAAAATACCTGTCAGCAAACTTTCCTATATCGAGCCTTACTTCAAAGTCACCTGCCGCCACCCTTGCGGCATCTGGTATCGATCGCGGTATTTTAAGCCCTAAAGACCATTCGTTGAGCGTACCTGCCGGTATATAACCTATTTTACAGCTTACATTTGCCCTCATAAGCCCGGTTATAACTTCGTTTAATGTTCCGTCTCCACCGCAAACTACAATTCGGTCATACTCACCGTCTTTAATTTCCGAAGCCCGAAGTGTCGCATCCCCTGCTTTCTTTGTGGGATAAACCGTAACTTCAAATCCGCTGTCGGATAAAATTTGCGTTACCGCCATAAGATTTGTAACCATTTTTGCTTTTCCCGAAAACGGGTTGACAATAATGAACAGTTTTTTCTCGTTCATAATCTCACCTGTAATCTATCGGCATCGTAGCCGAAGCGTTTAAATTAAGATTAGCTATATTGTTTGATAAGTATTCGTAATACCCCTGAACACCTATCATAGCGGCATTATCGCCGCAGTATTTAAGATCGGGTACATATAATTGTATGTTATTTTTATCACATTCACTCTTTAGCATTTCGCGCAGTTCGCTGTTTGCGGAGACTCCGCCTGCTAACACAACCGTTTTATATCCGAAATCTTTTGCCGCAGAAAGGACTTTTTCTGTAAGAATTCCGCAAACCCGGTGACGCAGCGTGGCGGCGAGAACCGGAATATCTATCTCTTCACCGCGTTGGGTAAACTTATGTATAATATTTACCGCCGCCGTTTTAAGACCTGAAAAACTGAAATCGTATTTTCCTTCGGTGTGCGGAATCGGTAAAGGATACTCTTTTTCATCCGGAGTAGTTGCTATTTTGTCAAGCGTTACACCGCCCGGGTATGAAAGACCAAGCGCACGGGCCACCTTATCAAAGCACTCACCGGCGGCGTCATCCGTAGTACCGCCAATGGGTTTAAAGCAGGTATAATCGGTCACTTCGGTTATAATTGTATTACCGCCCGAAACGGTAAGGCATAAAAAGGGAGGCTTTAAATCGCTGTCAATATAATTTGCGGCGATATGCCCTCTAAGATGGTGAACCGGAATAAGCGGAATATTAAGCGATGCAGATAACCCTTTTGCAAAGTTTACACCGACAAGCAACGCACCTATAAGCCCCGGGGCAAATGTTACCGCTACAGCATCTATATCATCATAAGAAACTTTTGCCTTGTTTAAAGCTTCCCGACAAACGGCGGTAATAGCCTCGGTATGTCGCCTTGAAGCTATTTCCGGCACTACTCCGCCGTAAAGCTTATGCTCACTTATCTGGGTTGCAACTATATTTGAAAGCACCTTTCTTCCCTCAGTTACCGCCGCGGATGTTTCATCGCAGGAGGATTCGATAGCCAGTATCAACATGATTTAAACCTCCTTGTCATAATAATTGCATCTTCCTTAGGATTGTCGTAAAAGTTTTTTCTGATGCCTTCCTCATTAAATCCGGCTTTTTTATAAAGCGATATTGCGGGACTGTTTGATTTTCGGACTTCAAGGGATAAAAACTCAAGTTTTTTACTTCTTGAAAATGTTATGGCACGGTCTAAAAGCACAGAACCGATACCTTTGCCGCGGTAATTGTAGCTTACCGCGATATTATTTATATATCCCTCTCCCGCTACCGCCGTAACGCTTATATACCCTACGTTTTTTTCACCGGATACCGCTTTAAAAAATACGGTATTGTGCCGCATTGACTGTATAATACCGTCTATGCTCCAAGGAAGAGAAAAGCATTCTTTTTCAAGCTCCTCAATATTCTTTGCATCACTTTCCACAGCGCTTAAAACTTTATATGGCAATATTTCGCCGTCGTAAACAAGACTGTCCACAGCCTTAATTATTTTATCACGGCAACTGCGATATGTTTCGGTATTTCCGCCGTATGGGTCCGGTATGCCGCCCGATAAAACAGATACTTTATCACTTGGCACCCCGGCGTTTATTAAAGCCGATTTATGAGCTTCGCCCATACAAAATATCCTATCCGCCAAAGTCGTATCGCCGGCACTTATGATTTTTGAGGTATGAAGACTTATATCTATACCGATTTCTTTCATTACGGAAACTGCGTTTTGGGATACCTTGTCGCCGTCTCTTATAAATCCGGCACTTGTGGCGCTGACTTTTTTTATGTGCTTTGAATTAAAATATCCTTCCGCCATAGGTGAGCGGCAGGTGTTTCCTGAGCAAACAAATAAAATATTCATTATCCCTTTGCCTCAAGCCATGTGCGCCCATAATGGGCATCAACGGAAAGTTTTACTTTAAGATTTGCGGCATTTTCCATTTCCTCTTCGAGAATATCGCAAACTTTCCCGGCATCTGCCTTTTTACATTCTACTATAAGCTCATCGTGTACCTGAAGGATAAGGCGCGCACCGGGGACTTCGCGGTTTATGCGGTCATTCACCTTTATCATAGCAATCTTTATTATATCGGCGGCGGTACCCTGAATAGGTGCGTTTCGCGCCACTCTTTCACCGAAAGCTCTGAGCATTCCGTTTGAAGCGGAAAGCTCGGGTAAATACCGCCGGCGGCCGAATAAGGTGGTTACAAATCCGTCGCGCTTGGCGTCTTTTATAACCCTGTCCATATAATCGGATACACCGCTATAGGTGGAAAGATAGCCGTTTATATACTTTTGTGCCTCGGCACGGCTTACCCCGATATCCTTAGCGAGTGAAAATGCGCCTATGCCGTATACAATGCCGAAGTTTACCGCTTTAGCGCGGCTTCGCATAATTGGCAAAACCATATCTATCGGGATGTTAAACACTTCCGATGCGGTAAGTGTGTGAATATCAATACCTCGGCTGAATGCATCAATCATAATTTCGTCATCCGCAAGTGATGCCAAAACGCGGAGTTCTATCTGCGAATAATCGGCGTCACAGAGTACATATCCGTCCTTCGCCACAAAAAACTCGCGGAACCGTTTTCCCTCTTCGGTTCTTACGGGTATATTTTGCAGATTAGGCTCAAGTGAGCTTATTCTGCCGGTTCGTGCCTCTGTTTGATTAAATGTAGAATGTATGCGGCCGTCATCACTTATTGCATTAAGCAGTCCGTCGCAATAGGTGGATTTCAGTTTTGCAAGACGGCGGTATTTAAGAATTAAATCAACTATCGGGTATTGATACCTTAAATCCTCTAAAACATCAGCGTTTGTGGAATATCCGCTTTTTGTTTTCTTTTTTGCCGGTATGCCGAGCTTTACAAACAGTATCTCCCCGAGTTGCTTCGGAGAATTGATGTTAAATTCTTCGCGTGCTAATGTATAAATATCCCGCGTAAGCTCTTCTATTTTTATGTCAAGTTCCGCAGAGTAATTTTTAATGCCCTCCCTGTCAACTAAAAAGCCTTCGCTTTCCATTTGTGCCAAAACCTTTGCTAACGGCAGTTCTATATCCGATAAAAGCCTTTCTTCGTTCTTTTCTTTAAGACTTATTGATAATTTATCGCAAAGAACCGAAAAAGCGGCGGCTTTCGAGAATATATTTTTACCGGATATTTCATATTCTGCAAAAAGACGGGGAAGAGAATAATCATTTGAGGCGGGGTTAATAAGATATGCCGCAAGCTTGGCGTCAAATACTATTCCGTCTGCCTTATATTCCTTATAGAGATTTTTGCTGTCATAAACGCGCTTGTTTATATTAGCATCTTTTAAAATTGAAACCAGTTGTTTGTCTTCAAGCGGTACTATTTTACCGTCGGATACTGCGGCGGCACCGTCTTCACCAATATAGATATCGGCAAGGTCTTTTATATCATCAATCATCCCGTCAGAAAACTGTTTTTGAGTGTTCTCGGTATTTTCTTTGTTCTCTAAAGCCATAGCGCGTATATCCATTCGCTCCATAAGCTTAAAAAGCTCAAGCCTTGTCATAAGCGAGGAAAGTTTTTCCGCATCGGCTTTGCGGATGCGGTAATGCTCAAAATCCGTATCTATCGGCGCGGTTTTGCATATTGTTCCAAGCTCCCGGCTTAAATAGGCACTGTCCCTGCCGGCTTTAAGCTTTTGCCGTACACTGTCTTTAATGTCAAGTGTATCTATATTTTCGTAGATATAATCGACCGTGCCAAAACGGCTTATTAGGTCTGCTGCGGTTTTCTCACCTATACCTGCCACACCCGGTATATTGTCAGAGCTGTCACCCATAAGAGCTTTAAGCTCTATCATACCGTGCGGTGTAAGCCCGTATCTTTCAAAGAGCTTTTGAGGCGTGTAATCGGTTATCTCATTTTGTCCCATACGGGTAACGGTAAGCAAAACATGAGTATTTTCACTTACAAGCTGGAGTGAGTCACGGTCGCCGGTTGCGATTACGCATTCGTTTTCGTCCTTTTCGGCGGTGTCAGACAGAGTTCCTAAAATATCGTCCGCCTCAAAGCCTTCACATTCAATGCAGGTGTACCCTGCAAGCTTTAACCACTCTTTGATAATGGGGAACTGGCTTTTAAGCTCTTCCGGCATAGGGCGGCGGCCTGCTTTATAATCTGCGTACCTTTTATGTCTGAATGTAGGCGCTTTTAAGTCGAAGGCTACGGCAACCCCGTCAGGATTTTGCTCAGAGATAAGCTTTAAAAGTATATTTATAAAGCCGTAAACGGCATTAGTATACTGCCCGTCTTTATTAGATAAAAGGCGGATTCCGTAAAATGCGCGGTTTATTATACTGTTGCCGTCAATAGCTAAAAGTTTCATATTTTCTCCCCGTAAAATATAATTATATATATAATAACATTTTTTTCATCATTTGTCACTATTATTTTTTCAATTTGACATATAAATTATTTTCTACTATAATTCTAATATGAAAATAGGAAATGTTGAAGTAAAAGGTTATGCCGCATTAGCACCTATGGCAGGCGTGTCAGACAGGGCGATGCGGGAAATATGTGTCCGTTTCGGTGCGGCCTTTTGTGTAGGTGAGCTTACAAGCTCTAAAGCTGTAGTCTTAGGTGACGATAAGTCAAAAGCACTTCTTAAAAGCATCGGCGGAAAAATATGGGCGCCGCAGATTTTCGGAAGCGATCCCGATATAATGGCGCGCGCCGCAGAAAAGGCGATAGAGTATAACCCGTCCTTTATCGATATAAATATGGGTTGTCCGGCGCCGAAAGTAGCCGCAAGCGGCGGCGGATGTGCGCTTATGCGTGATATTCCTTTAGCAGAAAGAATAATAAAAGCGGTTGTAAATGCCGTAAGCGTGCCGGTAACTGTAAAGTTCAGAACCGGGTGGGATAACGAGCATATAAATGCAGTAGAGCTTGCAAAAGCGGCTGAGTTTTCCGGCGCCGCGGCTGTTACAGTACATGGCAGAACGCGTGAGCAGATGTATGCGCCGCCGGTTGATATTAAGACCATAGCCGCCGTTAAAAGGGCGGTAAAAATACCGGTCATTGCAAACGGAGATATAACATCAGGAGCATCGGCCAAGGCAATGTATGACGATACCGGATGCGATTTTGTAACAGTGGGGCGTGCCGCCAGAGGAAATCCGTTTATTTTCAGTGAGATAAACTCCTTTATGTCGGGTAAACCGTACTATCCGCCTACACTTAAAGAGCGACTTTATGTTTGTATGGAACAAATAGATAGAATGTGTGAATATAAGGACGAGTATATAGCCATGCTTGAGGCAAGGAAGCATCTTTCCTGGTATATAACAGGTCTTTCCGGCGCGGCGGCACTCAGGCGTGAGGCGTGTATGGTGAGCAGTAAGAGGGATATTGAGGCAGTTATCCAAAAAGCCCTTGAACTGAACGCGGATATGTGATAGAATATTTTGAAAATAGTGAAAGAAGAGTATTTATGTCAGGACATTCTAAATGGAACAATATTAAACGCAAAAAAGAAAAAACCGATGCGGCTAAAGCAAAGATTTTCACAAAAATCGGCAAAGAAATTGCAGTTATAGTAAAGCAGGGTGGCGCTAACCCCGCCGAAAACAGCAAGCTTAAGGATGCTATTGCGAAAGCGAAAGCGGCAAATGTGCCTAACGATAATATAGAGCGCATAATAAGTAAAGCCGCCGGCGAGGCGGACGGCAGCAATTATGAAGAGCTGATTTATGAGGGCTACGGGCCAAACGGCGTTGCCGTTCTGGTTGAAACACTTACTGATAACCGCAACAGAACTGCCGGAGATATTCGCCATTATTTTGATAAATACGGCGGAAATTTAGGTCAGTCAGGCTCGGTTATGTTTATGTTTGACCGCAAGGGCGTAATTGAGATAGACGGTGAAGGTAAAGATGAGGACACCGTAATGGAGGCCGCGCTTGAAGCCGGTGCAGATGACTTTAATTTTGACGGTGAAATTTTTGAGATAACAACCGAGCCTAATGATTTAGGCGCTGTTCGTGATGCGCTCGAAGAAAAAGGTTATGAATTTTTAACCGCCGAGGTGCAGTACATTCCGCAAACAACCACAACGCTTGAGGGCGAAGCGGCGGAAAAAATGGAAAAGTTGCTTGATATGCTTGAAGAAAACGA
>CACXEV010000088.1 GCA_902766755.1 Oscillospiraceae bacterium
CACCTTGCCGCTGGTGGAGATGATCGGGATCGAACCGACTACCTTCTGAATGCCATTCAGACGCTCTCCCAAGTGAGCTACACCCCCGAGCCTAAATATGATACCATAAATTGCAATAAAACGCAACAAAAAAATTTATTTTCCAAAAAAGACACTTTTTTATTGACATAAAAGGGTGTTTTGGGGTATAATTTCATATTGATAGGTTATGTAGTTTGGAAAGTATCGCTTTTTTCGACTTTTCAATTTAGTTAGGAGGTTAGAAACAAATGAAAAGAACATATCAGCCTAAAAAGATTCATCGCAAAAAAGAGCATGGCTTTTTAAAGAGAATGGCTACTTCAAATGGCAGAAAGGTTCTCGCTCGCAGGAGGGCAAAGGGCAGAAAGCAATTAACATATTAAGTTGAAATTTGCCGGTATAAGCCACATTAAGCGTGGCTTATACTTTTATCTGCCGAATTATTTGAGTATGAAACGAGTTAATAAGTTAAAGCAGAATTGGGAGTTTCGTCGGTTGTATTCTCGTGGCAAATGTATTGCTACTGCGTATTTTGTCATGTATTTTATTAAAGGGCGACCGGGGAAGGTGCGCCTCGGAATTACAGCGGGCAAAAAAATCGGTTCTGCCGTAAAGCGAAATCGGGCAAAAAGAGTTTTAACAGCGGCGTTTGATAATTGTATGCCGGATATTAAGAGTGGTTTTGATTTTTGCTTGGTTGCGAGAGGTAAGATACTCTCTTCGAATAGTAATGATATAACATTACTTCTATCAGAAAAACTTTCTGAGAACGGGTTGATAAATATATGAAAAATCCGGTTTCTTATTTTCTTATAGGAATTATAAAGTTTTACAGAAAAGTAATTTCTCCGCTGAAACTGCCGAGTTGCAGGTTTAGCCCTACTTGCTCCGAGTATGCTATAGAGGCAATAAGGGTGCATGGCGCTATAAAGGGCACGGCTCTCGGAATTTGGCGTATTTTACGGTGCAATCCGTTTTGCAAAGGCGGTTATGATCCTGTTCCGCCCAAAAAAAGCAGAGATTTATAAAGACACTTGGGACGGTGTAGTATATGCAGTCGTTATTCAATATCATAAACATACCTCTTGGCTATGTTTTAAAATTTTTGTCAGAAATTTCCGGAGGCAATTTTGCTGTCTCCGTTTTGGTGTTTACTCTTCTTATAAACCTTGTTTTGATACCGCTCAGTATTAAAAGTCAGAAGTCTTCGGTTTCCCAGATGAGGATAAAGCCTAAGCTTGATGAGCTAAAAAAGCGCTATGGGGACGATAGGCAAAAGATGGCTCAGGCTCAGCAGAAGCTATATCAGGACGAGGGCGTTTCTATGTCCGGCGGATGCCTTCCTATGATAGTAAGGATGGTACTGCTTTTCAGTATTTACTGGCTTATTATGTCACCGCTTACCTATATGGCGGGTGCCGATAAAGATCGGGTAAGCAATGTAACTGCTGCAATAAATTCATCCCTTTCCGATATGCAAAAGGATTATAAAGACGAAGAGGATGAAACCCTTAAAGCTCAAAAAGAAAAAGAGTATAATGCAGCAGTAAAGTCGCTTTCAAATTGGAAGCTTAATGCTACAAATAGTTATGAATTGTCGCTTATAAAGATAATAAGAGCTAATCCCGATAAGGTTGAAGAGGTTTTGACAGCAAAGCAGTTTGCAAAGATTAAGGACGATTATAATTATGTAATTGATATAGATAAAAAGGCGGATATTAATTTTACGCTTTTTGGAATTAACCTGCTTGATAAGCCTGATTTCTCTTTCAATATTTTTAACGACTGGGAATCCATTTGGCTTTTACCGATAGCTGCATTTTTAGCACAGATGCTTACGAGCATTGTTTCAATGCGAATTAATAAGCATATAAACCCCGATGCTCCGAGTATGGCGGGTATGATGCTTACAATGCCGCTTATTTCACTTTTCATCGGTTTCTCTTTCCCGGGCGGTGTATGCTTCTATTGGATATGCTCATCGCTTGTGGGCGGCGCTATACAATCGGCTATACAGTTGCTTTACGGACCGCATAAGCTCTTAGCAAGAGAACGCGTAAAGGAACTCTCGAAGGTGTGCGATTTTGAAGCCGGACAGCGCAAAAAACTTGAAACTGATAACGAATAATACAGTTTAAATAAGGAGGATTTTTCTTGATTAAGGAAGCAGTTGGCAAGGGCAGTACTGTTGATGAAGCAAAAGAAGATGCTTTACTCGCTCTCGGCGCTTCGGCCGAGGATGATGTTCAATTTGAAATTATTGAAATGCCCAAAAAAAAGGTGCTTGGCATATTCGGAGGCGCATCGGCAAAGGTTCGCGCTTTTATAGAATTGCCTGATAAGGAAAATAAGGTACCACAGAAAAAAACAGTTCAAAAAAACGAAAAGAAAGCGCCGAAAATTAAGGCGCAAAAACATCCTAAGCAGGTAGAACCTGCAAAAACCGTTGATAATGAATATGGCAACAGTGTTGACATAAGCGAATTGGATCCGGATTCAAAGGCATATAAGGCTGTAGATTATCTTAAAAAGATCTTAAACGGATTTGGATGTGAAGATGTAAAAATCACGGTTGCCCAGAAGGAAAACGGTGCACTTGTATCGCTTGAGGGCGAAGGACTTGGCGTAGTTATCGGCAGAAGGGGTGAAACCCTTGAAGCTTTGCAGACTATAGTGTCGCTTTCTGTAAACCACGGCAGCGGCTATTATAGAGTTAATATTACTGTTGGAGATTACCGCGAAAAGCGTGAAAAAGCGCTTACTGCTCTTGCAGAGAGAATGGCAAGGCAGGTGCTTTCGGGTGGAAAAAATCGTACTCTTGAACCGATGAGTCCGTACGAAAGAAGGATTATTCATACCGCAGTTCAGGGAATAGAAGGTGTTGAGTCAATTTCAGTCGGCGAGGGCGAAAATCGGCGTGTTGTAATCCACCCCGAAGGGAAAAAGGTGGATGAGGAACGCTATCAGAAGCGATCTCGCGGTCGCGGCGGCAGAAGCTCAAACACAGTTTCAAAAACTCCTGACCGTGAGCCTATGAAAGATAGCGATGTTCCGCTTTACGGCAAAATTGAAAAATAATTGTAGTGTTTTAAGCGCTCCTTAATGGGGCGCTTAAATTATTGATAATTATTCTTGACCAACAGCGATTTTTTTTGTATAATATGTATATAAAGCTTTGAGGCGGTGTATTATGCGAAAATCGGTGTTTAAAACAGTTGCGTTTTTTCTTGCTTTGATTATTATACTCTCTTGTTTTTCATCTTTTAACATATTGGCGGATGAAAGTTATGATATATTTACCTACAGGATTTCAGGGAATGAGGCAGTTTTAACAAAGGTTGCAAATACGGCGAGCGGAGAAATAACGGTGCCCGATACTCTTGGAGGGTATTCGGTTACGGTTATTGATGGCGCCTTTAGCAATAAATCCAAGGTTACGGGAGTTACTATCCCCGATACGGTTACAACTATCACTGCTAATTCTTTTTCATACTGTGCCAAGTTGAAAAACATCAATTTTTCCAGTAATTTAGTGGTAATAGGTGAAGCGGCATTTTGCGGTTGTGTTTCGCTTGAAAAGTTGGATTTGCCTGATAGTATATCATCAATTGCACCGTATGCTTTTGCCTGGTGCGAAAA
>CACXEV010000089.1 GCA_902766755.1 Oscillospiraceae bacterium
ACTTCTGCGCCCCTTTCAGGGGCTAAGCAAGTATTCACCCCTTATAGGGGTGGTGCATACCACCGGTTCACCGGTGGTTATGATTCATCATATCAGGGTTATCGGTTCGTTCTAAAAGATAGTCTAAAGATACATTGAAGTAATCGGCAAATTTGATTAGCGTAGAATAATCTGCTTCTCGTTCTCCACACTCATAACGGCTTATGCTGTTTTGGTTCATATTTAAGTCCATAGCCAATTTCAGTTGTGAAATACCGCGGTTTTTTCTTATTTCTTTTAACCTCATAAATTCACCTCTTGACATTATTATCCCACAATGGTATAATTTTAATATCCCATTTTGGTATATTGAGAGGAGAAATTATTATGAGTGAAGCCAAAAAGTCAGGATTTGCAACAGCAGGATTAGTGGTTGGAATTGTAGGAATATGCCTTTCGTTTATTCCGGTAGTTAATAATGCGGCGTTTGTTTTGGGAGTTTTAGCAGTTGCGCTTTCAATAGTTGCATTTATAAAAAAAGTCTCAATAGGCAAGAGCGTTGCCGCTGTTGTTTTAGGTGTATTGGCAATAGTAATTACGATTGTTATGCAAAATGCATTTGTCAAGGCGGTTGATGATGCATTTGACGGAATATCCAGCAGTCTTAATGATATGACGGGGGATAATACCGATGAAATTATGGATAAGTATTTGGAGGTAAGTTTCGGTGAGTTCGAAGTTAAAAATGATACATTTTTAACTGAATCAAAGTTACCTTTAAAAATTAAAAATAAATCGGATGAAAAGAAGTCTTTCAGCATAAATATAGAGGCGTTAGACGAAAGCGGTACAAGAATAGAAACCGATACCGTTTATATAGACGGTCTTGGTGCAGGACAGACGCTAAACGAGGAAGTGTTTACTCTTCTTACTGATGATAAAATAGAAAAGCTGAAGAATGCCGAGTTTAAAGTCTACGAGGCTTCAATGTATTGATAATGCCCCTATATCGGTTTTTGCATCTGTGAAACACAATTAAATATGCAAAGCTGATTATAGAAAGCGATTTACCTTAAACGGTAAGTCGCTTTCTTTATAATTTGTTTACATTATATTTGTTTACAAACCGCTTTTTTTCGGTTAAAATAGTAAGGTAGTTTTATTTTATGAGGGAAGATTATGGCAAGTGATAAAATAGTTATTAAAGGCGCTAACGAGCATAACCTGAAAAATATAAATGTAGAGATACCGAGAGATAAGCTTGTGGTGTTCACAGGCCTTTCCGGAAGTGGCAAATCATCGCTCGCGTTTGATACTATATATGCCGAGGGGCAAAGGCGTTATGTTGAGTCGCTGTCAAGCTACGCACGGCAGTTTTTGGGGCAAATGGAGAAGCCTGATGTTGATACGATAGAGGGGCTTTCTCCCGCGATATCAATTGACCAGAAAACCACCTCTAAAAACCCGCGTTCCACAGTTGGCACCGTTACCGAAATATATGATTATTTAAGACTTTTATATGCCCGCGTAGGCGTTCCGCACTGTCCGGTTTGCGGAAAAGAAATATCGAGTCAGACCACCGATCAGATAGTAGATACCGTAATGCGGCTTGAACCCGGCGCTAAAATCCAGGTGCTGTCCCCGGTTGTAAAGGGTAGAAAGGGAGAACACACAAAGGAACTTGACAACGCAAGAAAATCCGGATATGTTCGGGTCAGAATTGACGGAAACATCTACGACCTTTCAGAGGAAATAAAGCTTGAAAAGAATAAAAAGCATATGATTGAGGTTGTGGTTGACCGCCTTGTTATAAAGCCGGAAATACGATCACGCCTTACCGATAGTATAGAAACCGCAGTTTCCCTTTCTGGCGGACTTGTAGCCGTGGATGTAATAGGCGGCGAGGAAATGCAGTTTTCCGAAAGCTATGCTTGTGATGAGCACGGTATAAGCATACCGAAGCTCACACCTACTATGTTTTCCTTTAACAGTCCTATGGGGGCATGTCCTACTTGTACCGGTATCGGTGTTTTTATGAAAATTGATCCGCGCCTTATTATTAATGATGAGGATAAATCCTTGCTGGACGGGTGCATCCGCGCTTCCGGGTGGGGTGTGAATTCCTGGTTTAATCCGGATGCCGGTGCAATTGCCGAAATGTATTATAGAGGAATTGCCAAGAAATACGGGTTTGATATTAATACACCATGGAAAGATCTGTCCGATGAGGTTAAGAATGTTGTTTTGTACGGCACCGGGGAGGAAAAGCTTGAGCTTACGCGCAACAGCTCATATTATGGCTCCGGCACATATTATGCTCCGTTTGAGGGGGTTGTGAATAACCTGCAAAGGCGTTATGAGAACACAAAAAGCGACTATGCCAGAGCCGAGCTTGAAAGCTATATGACCGAAAGTGATTGTCCGGATTGTCACGGCGCAAGGCTTAAACCTGAATATCTTGCTGTAACCGTGGGCGGTAAAAGCATAAAGGAATTTTCCGATATGTCTATAACCGATGCTCTGGAATTTATAGGCGGTCTTAAGTTCTCAAAAATGGAGGAAATGATAGCTAAACCTATAATAAAAGAGTTGAATTCAAGACTTCAATTCTTAAGCAGTGTGGGACTTGAATATCTGTCCCTTTCGCGTTCGGCGGGTACACTGTCCGGCGGAGAGGCACAGCGTATCAGGCTGGCAACGCAGATAGGGTCGGCACTTTGCGGTGTTTTGTATATACTTGACGAGCCGAGTATCGGTCTTCATCAGCGTGATAACGAAAGGTTGCTTAATACCCTTAAGGGACTCCGCGATTTAGGAAACACGCTTATAGTGGTAGAACACGATGAGGATACTATGCGAGAGGCTGATTATATTGTAGATATCGGTCCAGGTGCCGGTATTCACGGCGGCAATGTGGTATTCACAGGAACACCCGATGAGCTTTACGAGTGCAAAGAGTCCGTAACATCCGATTATCTTACCGGCAGAAAGAAAATACCCGTTCCCGAAAAAAGGCGAGAGGGTAACGGAAATATGCTTACCGTAAAGGGTGCGGCGGAGAATAATCTTAAAAATCTTACCGTAAATATTCCGCTCGGTGAGTTTATATGTGTAACCGGCGTTTCCGGAAGCGGAAAGTCTTCGCTTGTAAATGACATAATATATAAGGTTTTGGCAAATAAACTCAATCGCGCAAGAACTATCCCGGGTAAATACAAGTCTATAGAGGGAATAGAAAATCTTGATAAGGTAATAAACATAGACCAGTCGCCCATAGGCAGAACACCGCGAAGCAACCCGGCAACTTATACGGGTGTTTTCGGTGATATTCGCGAGCTTTTTGCCAGCACAAAAGATGCAAAAGCTAAAGGCTATAGCGCCGGAAGATTTTCTTTCAATGTAAAGGGCGGCAGATGCGAAGCCTGCCAGGGAGATGGCATTATAAAGATAGAAATGCATTTTCTGCCTGATATTTATGTACCTTGTGAGGTTTGCGACGGTACAAGGTATAATCGAGAAACCTTGGCAGTGCAGTATAAAGGTAAAAACATTTATGATGTGCTTAATATGACGGTTGAAGAGGGTATGTACTTTTTTGAAAGTCACCCCAAAATCTATCGTAAGCTTAAAACGCTTTACGATGTGGGACTTGGATACATTAAAATCGGTCAACCGGCTACAACACTGTCAGGCGGCGAGGCACAGCGCGTTAAGCTTGCAACCGAATTATCTAAAAGGTCAACCGGCAAGACTATATATATACTTGACGAGCCTACAACCGGTCTTCATACTGCGGATGTTCATCGGCTTGTTGATGTTTTAAGTAAGCTTGTAGATACCGGAAATACCGTGCTTGTGATCGAGCATAATCTTGACGTTATCAAGGTTGCCGACCATATTATTGATTTAGGGCCTGAAGGCGGTAATCGAGGCGGTAATATTGTTTGCACCGGAACTCCAGAGGAAATCTGCAAATGCAAAGGGTCTCATACCGGCAAATTTCTTAAAAAAATGCTTTAATTTACACATTATTCACCATTTTTAGCGTATCAGGTATTAAAATGTTTTAAAAGGTTGAAGAGGGTGATGTCGTGTTCGGGTATATTCGCGCCGATAAGGGCGAGCTTAAAATGCGCGAGTATGAGATTTATCGCGGCATTTACTGTTCGCTTTGCAAAAGGCTCGGAAAATCCTACGGTTTTTTATCGCGCCTTACTTTAAGCTATGATTTCACATTTTTAGCTTTGCTCGATATCTCGCTTAAAGACGGGTGTACTTCATTTAAATCCGGCAGATGTGCTTTTAATCCGGCAAAAAGGTGTAATTATTTAAAGAATACAGCTCAGTTGGATTTTTCCGCTTCTGCGGCAATGATAATATTGTACTATAAAATTGTCGATGATATAAGTGATGAAAAAGGATTAAAAAAACTTGCGGCAATTGCTATAAAGCCCCTTTTTTCACGCGCTCATAAAAAAGCGGCGCTGGCTTTTCCCGAAATAGAAAAATGCGTATGGGAGTATATCCAAAATCAAAATGCTCTTGAAAATGAAAACTGCGGCAGTATTGATAAGGCGGCGGAACCTTCGGCGGCAGTAATGGCAAATATATTTTCACTCTTAAGCGGTGAAGAAGGGCAGAAAAGAGCTCTTTCACGACTCGGCTATTGTCTTGGGCGCTATATATATCTGCTTGATGCCGCCTGCGATTTGGAAGACGATAAAAGAACCGGCTCTTACAACGTTTTAAGGAATATTGACGGAGATATTAAAGAGTATGTATCAAAACAATTTTATATCTCTATAAACGAAGCGGCTAAAGCCTTTGAATTGCTGAATATCAAAAAGCATAAATCAATTCTCGGAAATATTATTTATTTGGGACTTGAACAGACCTTTAAAAAGGAGTTAAATAAATGAATGATCCTTATGTAGTTTTAGGTGTGTCACGCGATGCAACGGATGATGAAATAAAACGCGCATACAAGGAACTTGCACGCAAATATCATCCTGATAACTATGCGGATAATCCGCTTTCCGATTTGGCGGCGGATAAAATGAAGGAAATAAACGAGGCGTATGATGCTATAATAAACAGCCGCCGTGGTTCATCCTCTGGCGCTAAAGGCGGCGGATACAACCCGAATGCCGCTTCTTCATTTCCTGAGATACGCAGTCTTATAAACTCAGGCAGACTTGAACAGGCGCAAGAGGTTCTTGACGGCGTGCCGCCTTCCGGCAGAAACGCGGAGTGGTATTTTCTTAACGGTACGGTTCTTTATCGCCGCGGTTGGTTTGATGAGGCGCTTACAAGCTTTACCCGCGCCGCTCAAATGGAACCCGGAAATCCTGAGTATCAAAGAGCGGCGACCGATGCCAGACGCCAGTCAGGCAGGGTGAATAATAATCCGTACGGCTACTACGGCGGCGGGAATGATTGCGGCGCCTGCGATGTATGTCAAGGTCTTATTTGCGCCGATTGCTGTTGTGAATGTATGGGCGGCGACCTTATACGCTGTTGTTAAAATGAAAAAAAGTGTTCGAATTGCTTTTTGCGGCGTTGTTACGGCTTTGGTTTGCGTGATGATGTCAGCAAGTTTAATTCCAAATATCACATTTGCCGTACCGGCAATAGCGGGACTTATTATGATACCCGTTTTTGCCGAAGCAGGTGCGGTTTCTGCTTTTTTAAGCTTTTTTGCAAGCAGTATTATATCATTTTTTATATCAAATAAAACATCATGGCTTTTGTTTGTGGTTTTCTTCGGGTTTTATCCCATATTAAAACCGCTGATTGAAAAAGTCAGAATTGTGCCTTTAAAGTGGGCTTTAAAATTTTTGATTTTCAATTTTTCTGCTTGTATTTGTGCTTTGGTTCAGTATAATACAATAGGCTTGCAGTTTAAAGGCTGGTGTCTTGTGGCCGCCTTTGTGGCAGGTAATATTGCTTTTTTGCTTTACGATTCAGCGGTTTTGAAAATCGCCGCAGTTTATTATTTAAGACTGCATAATAAAATATCTTCAATACTAAATAACAGATAGCATAAAACCTCGGGCTTTTCCCGAGGTTTTATGCTTTAACTATTTATATCAATTAGCCGTGTTTTTTGTTGGCTGTAATCAGCCGCTATTACATCAGCGAGGGCGAGTGCGGTATCAATGCTTGTCATACAGGGTATTTTAAGCGCCATTGCCTTTCTGTGAAGCAGTCTAAAGTCGCCTACTGAAGAATCCATTACGGCACCGGTATAAACAATGTAGTTTACCGTTCCGGTTTCAAGCAGATTATATATATCATCATTTTCCCAGACATTTCTGGCAGTTGTAACATCCATACCGCGGGCGCGAATGGCTTTTGCGGTGTCTGGCGTTGCAAAAATGTTTATACCCAAATCGGTAAACTTTTCGGCAAGAGCTATGGCATCGGAATAATCGTAATCCTCAACCGAAATTAAAATTCCGCGGGTTTGTTTTTGCTTGATTTTATATACATCAATTCCGCTGGCGGTAAGCCCCTTATAAAGTGCTTCTGTTTTTGTTCTGCCTATGCCCAATACTTCGCCTGTGGATTTCATCTCAGGTCCCATAATCGTATTGGCATCAATAAGCTTTTCAAAGCTGAAAACGGGCACTTTAACAGCGTAGTATTTTGCCGTATCGGCAAGACCGCATTTATAACCCATATCCGAAAGCTTTTCTCCGAGCATAGCACGGCTGGCTAAATCTACCATAGGTATACCGGTTACTTTGCTGACATACGGCACCGTCCGGCTGGCTCTCGGGTTTACTTCTATTACATAAAGCTCTCCGTCCTGCTCTAAATACTGTATGTTTACGATGCCATTTGTGCCGAGCCGTCTTGCTATTTCAACCGAGGTCTTTGTTATCTTTTCTGTAAGACTTTCACTAATATTATAGGGAGGATACACAGCGATTGAATCGCCTGAATGTATACCGGCGCGCTCTACATGCTCCATAATACCGGGTATCAAAACATCCGTGCCGTCGCAAATGCAATCAACCTCAAGCTCGGTGCCTGGCATATATTTATCTATCAGTACTGAGTTGCTGATTTTACCGGTCAGTATTATTTTCATAAAATTGCGTACTTCTTCTTCGCTTCGTGCAACGCTCATACCTTGACCGCCTATTACATAGGAGGGCCTGAGCAAAACCGGGTAACCGAGTATTTTAGCGGCAATAAGCGCTTCCTCCGCTGTATTTACCGATACGGCTTTCGGTCTTTTAATTCCTATATTCTCAAGAAACTCGTCAAATTTTTCGCGGTCCTCCGCGGTATCTATACCCTGAGCTGAAGTGCCGAGAATATTAATACCGTTACTGACCAAAAACTTTGTAAGCTTAATAGCGGTTTGCCCTCCAAAGGCTACAACAACGCCTATCGGTTTTTCCACTTTTATAATGCTCATAATATCCTCTTCGCAAAGTGGCTCAAAATAAAGGCGGTTGGCAGTATCATAGTCGGTTGAAACGGTTTCAGGGTTGTTGTTTACAATTACAACATCATAACCCATTTCTTTTAAAGTCCATACGCAGTGTACAGAGCTGTAATCAAATTCAATACCTTGACCTATGCGGATAGGCCCTGAACCTAAAACCATAATGACAGGCTTATCTGTTTTTGTAAGCGTTCTTGCTTCGCACGCCTTGTCGGCACAGGAATAAAAATACGGTGTCTCGGCGGCAAATTCTGCGGCGCAGGTATCAACCATTTTATAACTATAGGAAAACTCGGGCAATGTATCTGTATTTGCAATTCGCTTAATAAACGGGTCGGAAAAGCCTGATTTTTTAGCCCTTAAATAAAGCTCGTTTGTAAGAGAACTTTCGGCAATTTCTTTTTCAAGCTCTGCGGCTTTTTTAATACATGATATAAAATACGGGTCAATTTTTGTTATATTGTGTATAACATTTTCGGATACGCCTGCCTTTAATGCTTCATATATTGTAAATAATCTCACATCATTTTGTTCTGCGAGACGCACTTTTATATCTTCATCGCTTATCGGAGGGCAGTTTAAAGAATCGAGACCGATTTCAACGCCTCTTACAGCTTTATTAAGCGCCTCAATAAACGATTGACCTATTGCCATTACTTCGCCTGTCGCTTTCATTTGTGTGCCGAGTGCTCTGCTCGACCCTATGAATTTATCAAAGGGCCATTTCGGGAATTTAACAACAACATAGTCAAGCGCAGGCTCAAAGCAAGCGCAGGTCTTGCCGGTGATTTCGTTCTTTATTTCATCCAAATTATAACCAATCGCTATCATTGTGGATATTTTTGCTATCGGGTAGCCTGTAGCCTTGCTTGCGAGCGCCGAAGAACGCGAAACACGAGGATTTACTTCAATTACCGCATATTCAAAGCTATTGGGGTTTAACGCAAACTGACAGTTGCATCCGCCTACAATTGAGAGTGCCGATATAATATCGAGTGAAGCGGAGCGAAGCATCTGAAACTCCTTATCGGAGAGAGTCAGGGTAGGGGCTACTACTATCGAGTCGCCGGTATGAATGCCCACGGGGTCAAAATTTTCCATTGAGCAAACGGCTACTGTGTTGCCTGCACTGTCCCTCATTGTTTCAAACTCTATTTCTTTCCATCCGGAAATACATTTTTCTATCAAAATCTGCGTTATAGGCGATAATTCAAGACCGTTTGCGGCAATTTTTTTAAGGGTTTCTTCATCCTCTGCAATGCCGCCGCCTGATCCGCCTAAGGTGTAAGCCGGGCGCACAATAACCGGATATCCTATCTCACTCGCGGCCTTTACTGCCGCATCAACATCAAAAGCTATTTCGCTAGGAACACAGGGCTGACCTATTTTAAGCATAGTTTCTCTAAAAAGCTCTCTGTCCTCAGCTTTCTTTATGGCTTCAATATCGCTTCCTAAAAACTTAACGCCAAACTTATCAAGCGTACCGTTTTCGCATAATTGCATAGCTATTGTAAGTCCGGTTTGACCTCCGAGCCCTGCAAGCAAACCGTCCGGTCTTTCTTTTTCTATTATCCTTGCCACAGTTTCAGCTGTTAGCGGTTCAAGATATATTTCATCGGCTAATGCGCCGTCGGTCATAATAGTAGCCGGATTTGAGTTTACGAGAACAACATTTATGCCCTCGCTTTTAAGCACGCGACAGGCTTGGGCGCCGGCATAGTCAAATTCCGCCGCCTGACCTATTACTATCGGGCCTGAGCCTATTACAAGTACCTTTTTTATAGCTTTGTTTTTAGGCATTCTTTTTTTCCTCCATCATTTTTACAAAACGGTCAAACAAAAACTCCGTATCGTGCGGACCGCCGTTGGCTTCCGGATGAAACTGCACGGTAAAGGCATTAAAATCCTTATAACACATACCCTCACAGCTCCTGTCATTAGCGTTTATAAATATTTCTTCTCCTATGTTTTTAAGAGTATCGGAAACTACGGCGTAGCCGTGATTTTGGCTTGTTATATATGTTCTATCGCCTTGTGTATCCTTTACAGGCTGATTGGCACCGTGATGACCGTATTTTAGCTTTACAGTTTTTCCGCCGAGGGCTAACGCCGTAAGCTGATGACCGAGACATATTCCGAACAGTGGCTTTTTGCCGAGCAGATTTTTAATCTGGTTTATTTCATAAAGGTTTTCAGCCGGATCTCCCGGGCCGTTTGAAAGCATTATTCCGTCAGGATTTATTTTCAGTATTTCTTCACTAGGGGTATTGTGCGGAAATGTTATAACGCGACAGCCGCGCTTTTGAAGGCATTTTATAATACTCTTTTTAGCGCCGTAATCTATCAAAGCCACTTTGTGCTTTTCTTCGCCTGTTGCCGAAAACTCTTCGACCGTATCTGTTGATACCGCGCTTACAACCGATGAAACCTTGTAGGCTTTTACAGCATCTAATGAGACGGTTTTGCTATCGCTGATAATTCCGTTCATAACACCCTGTTCGCGGATTATCTTTGTAAGAAGCCTTGTATCTATACCGCATATGCCGCAAACGCCCTGTTCTTTTAAAAACTCATCGAGCTTATATTCGCACCGAAAGTTTGAGGGGTAATCGCAAAACTCTCTAACTATATAACCCTTTACGGCGCATTTGCCCTCAAAATCCTCGCTGATTACGCCGTAATTACCAATAAGAGGGAAGGTCTGAACAACGATTTGTCCGGCATAGGAAGGATCGGTAAGCGTTTCAAGATAGCCTACCATACCTGTAGTAAAAACAACCTCTCCGATGCTCTCTTTATCAGCTCCTATTTTATACCCTTCAAAAACCGTACCGTTACTTAAAATCAAATAAGCCTTTTTCATATCATAAACCCTATGCTAAACTTGCCGCTATAACGGCTTTTATTGTGTGCATCCTGTTTTCCGCTTCGTCAAATACTATGGAAGCATCACTTGAAAATACGCTGTCGGTAACTTCCATACAGTCAATTCCGAATTTATCGTAAATCTGTTTGCCGATATCGGTGTTAAGGTCGTGAAAAGCGGGCAGGCAATGCATAAACACCGCATTTTTGCCGGCGTTTTTCATAATTTCATCCGTCACGCGATAGGGCGTTAAATCAGATATTCGTTTTTCCCAAACCTCGTCCGGCTCACCCATTGAAACCCAAACATCGGTATAGATTATATCGGCGTTCTTTGTTGCGCTCATTGGGTTTTCGTCAAAGCAAATCTCCGCGCCCGATTTTTCGGCAATACGCATACATTCTTCTACGAGCGCTTTGTTCGGAAAATACTCTTTCGGCGCGCAGGCGGTGAAGTTCATACCCATTTTAGCGCAGCCTACCATAAGCGAATTTGCCATATTGTAACGCGCGTCGCCCATAAACACGAGTTTTTTGTCTTCAAGCGAGCCGAAGTGTTCCTTGATTGTCAAAAAATCAGCTAAAATCTGCGTTGGATGAAATTCGTTTGTAAGTCCGTTATATATCGGAACGCCTGCGTTTTCGGCTAATAATTCGACAATTTCCTGACCGTATCCGCGGTATTCAATCGCATCATACATTCTGCCTAAAACCTTTGCAGTATCGGCAAGACTTTCCTTTTTACCGATTTGAGAAGCCGAGGGGTCAAGATAAGTAGAATTCATACCGAGGTCAGCCGCCGCAACCTCAAAAGCGCAACGGGTCCTCGTGCTTGTCTTTTCAAAAATCAGAGCAATGTTTTTACCCTCACAAATTCTGTGCGGTATGCCTTGCTTTTTTTCTTTTTTTAGCTTTTCGGCGAGGTCGATTAAATATGTGATTTCCTCGGCGGTTAAGTCTAACAGCTTTAAAAAGCTCTTGCCTTTAAGCATATAAGTTATTCTCCTTTGCAAGCGTTAATAATAATATCGGCAGCCTTAACGAGTAAATTATCCGGCGTGTTAAGAGGGGGAAGTAATCGCACCTTATTTTTCGCTGTAAGGCATAAAACGCCATTTTCCATACACTTTTTCACTACTTCTAAGGCGCTTTTTTCTGTACTGATGCCAAGCATAAGCCCTTTTCCGGACACTGATTTTATATCTTTTGAGGCTGAAAGTGCTCGCTTTAATAATTCGCCCTTTCGAGTAACTTCGTTTAAAAGAGTATCATCAATGCGGCTTATTATGTTATATGCCCCGGCACAGCTTACGGGATTTCCTCCGAAGGTTGAACCGTGGTCGCCATAAGAAAAGATGTCTTGGACCTTTTCGCCCAGCAATGCGGCACCTATCGGAAGCCCACCGCCAAGCCCTTTAGCTGATGTCACAATGTCCGGTGTAATTCTGTAATTCATATAGGAATATAGCTTTCCTGTTCTGCCGCAACCGGTCTGAACCTCATCAACGATAAGAAGTATATCTTTCTGCTTTGTAATCTCTCGCAGAAAATTTACATAGTCACCCGATAGCTCGTTTACACCGCCCTCGCCTTGTATGCACTCAATCATTACCGCGGCAATTTTTTTGCTTTCACAAACTGTCTTTATTTGGTCTTTATCCTCCGCATCAACCGAAATAAACCCTGGCGTCAGTGGATTATAAAGCGAATGAAAACAGTCCTGCCCTGTTGCGGCAAGTGTTGTGAGTGTTCTGCCGTGAAAACTATTTTTAAGGGTTACTATATTGTAACAGTCCGCTCCTTTTTTCTCTGCGGCATATTTTCTTGCGGCTTTAATGGCGCACTCGTTTGCTTCTGCTCCTGAGTTCGCGAAAAACACCTTTTTCATTCCCGTTTTATCGCATAACGCCTTTGCAAGCTTCACGCACGGCTCAGTATAGTAAAGATTTGAAGTGTGCTGTATCAGGCTTAATTGCTTAGTTACGGCATCAATAAAGCCTTTATCTGCCGCACCGAATATATTTACACCTATGCCGCTCCCCATATCTATATATTCTTTGTCGTTTTTATCGGTTAGCATCGAGCCTTTGCCCGAAACGATTTCTACAGGGAAACGATTATATGTATGCGCTATGTATAATTCGTCAGTTGTTTTAATATTCATATTATCCCTCTTTAAACAGAGTGCCGGCGCCTTCGTTTGTAAGAAGCTCCATAAGTATTGAATGGGGAACTCTGCCGTCTAATATAACCACATTTTTAACCCCCATATTCACCGCGTTCACACAGCATTCCACCTTAGGTATCATTCCGCCGGAGATAATTCCTTCGTCATACAGTCTGCCGGTCTCTGTAACCTTTATTTCGTGGATTAAAGTGGTGGGGTCATTTTTGTCTGCCAAAATTCCGTCTATATCGGTCATCATTATAAGCTTTTCGGCATTTAAAGCACCTGCGATATAAGCGGCGGCGGTATCACCGTTTATATTATAGGAATTGCCGCTTTTATCACACCCTATTGTTGATATTACCGGTATATATCCCTTTTCCAAAAGGTCGGTTATCGGATGTGCATTTATTTTCTTAATTTCTCCTACAAAGCCTAACTTCTTGCTTTTGATTTCAGACTGTATCATTCTGCCGTCCATACCGGAAAGTCCTATCGCTTTGCCGCCCTTCATTTCAAGCAGATTTACGAGAGTTTTATTGACCTTGCCGGCTAAAACCATTTGGACAATATCCATAGTGTCCTTATCCGTAACGCGAAGTCCGTCGACAAATTCCGATTTTTTACCGAGCTTGTTCATAAGCTCGCTTATCTCCGGACCGCCGCCGTGAATTAAAACTATCTTTACACCGATAAGCCAAAGTAATACAATATCTTCCATTACCTGTTGTTTAAGCTCATCGTTTACCATAGCGTTGCCGCCGTACTTAATTACAACCGTTTTACCGGTGTATTTCTTGATGTGGGGGAGAGCCTGAGTTAAAACTTCTGCCCTTTGTGCATTTGAAAAAGTCATTGTTTTGCCTCCGTTATGTGCGGTAATCACCGTTAATTTTTACATAATCATATGTAAGGTCGCAACCCCACGCGGTTGAAGAATAACTGCCGTCATTAAGGTTTACGGCAATTTCTATTTCATCCTCTGTCAGCACGCTTTTTGCTATATCCTCGCTGAATTCTATACCTTCGCCGTTTTTGCAAACATCAACTTTTCCGGCACGGCTTTTAAAAGAAACATCAATTTTTTTAACATCTACATCCGCACCGCTGTATCCGATAGCGCATAAAACTCTGCCCCAGTTGGCATCCGCACCAAACATCGCCGCCTTTGTAAGATTTGAGCATATTACGCTTTTAGCGACAGTTTTTGCGGTTTCTTCTGAATTTGCGCCCGAAACACTGCATTCAAGCAGTTTGGTTGCACCCTCACCGTCTGCCGCTATCATACGGCAAAGATATATATTTAAGGTGTTCAACACTTTCATAAATACCTTAAAGTCATCGTTTTCCTCGGTGATTTCTTGGTTTTCCGCCATACCGTTGCAAAGTATTGTTACCATATCGTTTGTGGAAGTATCGCCGTCAATACTTATCATATTAAATGTGGATTTAATATCTGTTGACAGTGCCTTTTGCAACATAGCAGGGGAAATGGCAACATCACTTGTAATAAATACAAGCATTGTAGCCATATTGGGGTGTATCATACCACTGCCTTTTGCAATGCCGCCTATGTGACAGATTTTTCCGCCCAACATAAATTCAAGTGCTATTTCTTTTTTTACCGTGTCGGTAGTCATAATCGCCTCGGCGGCATCAGCACCGCCGCCTTCGTTCAGCCCCTCAACAAGAGAGGGAAGTCCGTTTTCAATCGGTACCGGGTCAAGCGGTTGACCTATAACACCGGTTGATGCTATTACAATATCATCGGCTTTGATGTTAAGTGCCTTTGCGGTACTCTCGCATATTCTCTGAGCCGTTTCTACACCGCCTGTGCAACAGGTGTTTGCTATGCCGCTGTTGCAAATAATAGCCTTTGCCTTTCCGTCCTTTGTATTGTTCCTCGTCACCGTAATCGGAGCGCCAAACACCTTGTTTGTAGTATATACCGCGGCGCAGGAGGCTGCCTTCTCACTTACTATAAGCGCCAAATCCTTTTTTGACTTATTTTTCCTTACTCCGCAGTGTATTCCGTTAGCGGTAAATCCCTTTGCGGCACAAACGCCGCCGCTTATAATCTTAATCATAACTCCTCCTTAGTCCCTTGTCCTCGTCAATTCCTAAACAAATGTTGATGTTTTGTATCGCCGCACCGGATGCGCCCTTACCTAAGTTGTCAAACCTTGATACAAGCAGTATGCGCTCCTCGTTTCCCTCAACGGTGATTTGCATATCGTCGAATCCGGAAAGCTCACAGGCTGATAACAGGCTTTGCTCGTTTTCTTTAAAGTAAACAAGACCGTCTTTATAGTAATCACTGTAAATTTTCTTGATATCTTTAATGCCGACATCAGTTTGACTTTTAAAAAGCGGTACGGTAACCTCCATACCTGAATAATAGTCGGCTACAATCGGGCAAAAAGCCGGAGCGTATGCAAGACCGCAAACCGTCATCATTTCCGGCAAATGCTTGTGATTTTGTGATAATCCGTATAATCGCGGAGCATTGAACTCTGAGCTTCGTTCTGCGCTTTCATACTCTGCAATCATTTTTTTGCCGCCGCCTGAATACCCAGTGAGAGAAAAGCAGGAAAGCTCAATATTATTCTTTAAAACACCTGCGGCGATTAAGGGGAATATAAGTGATATAAACCCGCTTGCGTGGCAACCGGGATTTGCAATTCTTTTGGAATTCCTTATCTTTTCGCGAAAGCCTTTTATCTCGGGAAATCCGTAGGTAAAAGCAGCATCTGTTCGGTGAGCCGTCGAAGTATCAATTATAACAGTATCGGGATTATCTATTAGAGACACCGCCTGCCTTGCCGCATCATCCGGCAGGCAAAGCACCGCTATATCCGCCTCGTTAATACATTGCTTTCGGTACTCGGTTTCCTTTCGCTTATCCTCAGGCAGTGTTATAACAGTTAAATCATCCCTTGATGATAGGCGCTCTTTTATTCTCAGCCCCGTAGTTCCGGCGCCGCCGTCAATGAATATTTTCTTCATATTTTTCTCCGTTTTTGAATAAATATGCATTATTTTAGCATATAAATTCGCTTTTGTCAATATAATACTCAACTTTCCGATATACAAAATGCATAAAGTTTGCTTCACATATAAGCAGAAAACTGAACACTTTTTATGCAATTTTTATGCATGAATGGTTTTGGTGGTATTAAACAAAAAATTTAGATTTGCACCTGCGTCGTTTTTACCTGTTACAAACTTAATAATGTGCCAAAATATGGCTTGACAAAGAAATATAACGGTGTTATTATACTATTGCGCTATCGCTTTAGCGAGATAAAGTAAAGAAGTGGTGAATTGTAATGGCAAAATGGCATAATGAAAGTACTGATAAGCTTTGTGATGCATTACTTACGCTTAAAAGCAAACAGGAGTGTTATGAGTTCCTTGAGGATATCTGTACAATAAAGGAAATCCTTGATATGTCACAGAGGCTTTTTGTTGCTACGCTTTTATCGGATAAGATAAGCTATTCTGAAATCAGCGCAAAAACGGGTGCCAGCGCGGCAACTATAAGTCGTGTTAGCAAGTGCTATGAATACGGCAGCGGAGGATACAAGAAGGTAATCGAGCGTATGAACGGTGGAAAAAATGATTGATGATAGTTTAATGAGATTTGAGGAAAAGGTTTCTTATTCACTTCGCTCTCTTTATAAAAAGTACGGATATCTTCCTTATAAAATGAGCAAGTTTGAAGAATATGAGCTTTATATCCGCAACAAAGATTTTCTTGTGAGTGACAGGGTAATTGCATTTAATGATACAAACGGCAAGCTAATGGCGTTAAAACCGGATGTTACGCTTTCCATAATTAAAGCCGGCGAGGATATAAAGGGTGTAAAACAAAAGGTTTTTTATAACGAGAATGTTTACCGTGTTTCAGAGAGCACACATCGTTTTAAGGAAATTATGCAAACAGGCCTTGAATGTATCGGCGATATAGATATCTATGATATATATGAGGTCATAACCTTAGCGGCGAGAAGTCTTGCGGAGATTTCAGATGATTTTTATATTGAAATCAGCAATATGGATATAGTGTACTTTGTTATTTCGTCTGTATGTGATGATAAAAAATTTGTTTCACAGGTATTGAAATGCATTTCCCAAAAGAATGCCCACGATTTGAAAAAAATCTGTGAAGAGTATTCTGTGGAATTTGGTGGGTATAAAAAAATTTCAAGTCTTATATCGCTTTACGGCGAAATGGGAGAGGTAATAGAAAAAATCAAAGAGATTTCTGATATTCCCCAAACAGGTGATTTGATAACACTCTCAAATCTACTTTGTAATACCTCTTTGAGCGAAAGAATAAAGTTTGATTTTTCCGCTTTAAATGATATAAATTATTATAACGGTTTTGTTTTCCGTGGTTTTGTAAAGGATGTTTTCTGCAGTGTTCTTTCCGGTGGACAGTATGATAATATGATGAAAAAAATGAACAGAAAGTCATCAGCTGTAGGGTTTGCTCTTTATCTTGACAGAATTGATGATTTAAACCGCCAAATGCCGGAATTTGATGTTGATTATTTGCTTATTTATGATAATTCTACCGATGTTCTGAAATTGTCAAACAAAGTTAATGAAATAACCGCTTCCGGGTTTACCGTAAGCACTCAAAAAAGTATACCCGGTAAGCTCAGATACAAAGAGCTTATAGATTTAACAAAGGAGGGATAACTCTTGCTTAATATTGCGCTTCCAAAGGGAAGACTTGGAGAAAAAGTTTATGAATTGTTTGAAAAAGCAGGCTATGATTGTCCTTCGATAAAAGAAAAAAACAGGAAACTGATTTTTGAAAACAAAGAAAAAGGTATCAGCTTCTTTTGGGTTAAACCCTCGGATGTATCTATATATGTTGAAAGATCAGCCGCTGATATAGGCGTTGCGGGTAAAGATATTTTGCTCGAATATAAGCCTGATGTATACGAGCTTTTTGATTTAGGCGTTGGGAAATGCAATATGGCGGTAGCCGCTAAAAAAGAATTCCGGGATAACGGTATGCGGGTTCTTAAAGTGGCTACAAAGTTTACAAATATTGCCTCCGATTACTATGCGGGGCTTGGCAGGGATATTGATATTATCAAGCTTAACGGTTCAATAGAGTTAGCTCCCATATTGGGGCTTTCGGATGTTATAGTCGATATAGTTGAAACCGGCAAAACTCTTAAGGAAAACAATCTTGAGGTCAAGGATATTATTCTTCCTATAAGTGCCAGACTTATTGCAAATAAGGCCTCATTCAATTTTAAAAGAGAAAAAATAGAAAAATTGATATCAGCGATTAAAGGGCAGGTAGAAAACAGTGATTAAAATTTATAAATACGGTGAAGTTCCGGATGAAAAAATCTTTTTAAGGGAGGATGTAACGTCGAATGTAGGCGATGTTGTTGCGGATATCATTAAAAATGTGAGAGAAAAGGGCGACGCGGCTTTAAGAGAGTATTCATTAAAATTTGACAAGGCTGATATTAAGTCCTTTGAGGTTACAAAAGAGGAAATAAATTCAGCATTGAACAGTATGCCGGATGAGTTTATTTCGATAATGAGAGAAGCGGCGGATAACATAAGGGCCTTCCACGAAAAGCAGGTGCGTACAAGCTTTATTATAAATGATAAAGACGGTGTTGTTCTCGGGCAAAAGGTGACTCCTATTGAAAGAGTGGGGCTTTATGTTCCCGGAGGTACGGCGGCATATCCTTCAACAGTTCTTATGAACGCCATACCTGCAAAAATCGCCGGCTGCAGCGAGATTGTTATGGTATCTCCTCCAAAAGCGGACGGCCAGATAAATTCCGCGATACTTGCCGCGGCAAGCATTGCCGGTGTAGATAAAATATACAAAGTCGGAGGCGCGCAGGCTGTTGCAGCTTTGGCTTACGGTACAGAGAGTGTGCCTATGGTAGATAAAATAGTGGGCCCCGGCAACGCCTTTGTTGCCGAAGCTAAAAGACAGGTTTTCGGTAAGGTTTCTATTGATATGATAGCGGGACCGAGTGAGATACTTATCGTAGCCGATAGCACAAATAACGCAAAAACAGTTGCGGCAGATTTGCTTTCCCAAGCGGAACACGATAAAAATGCCACAGCGGTTTTAGTGACCGACAGTGAGAATTTTGCAAAGGAAGTTTCAGATGAACTTGAAAAGCAGATACCACTGCTTCCGCGCGCCGAAATAGCAAGGGCATCAATAGATAAAAACGGAAAAATCATTGTGTCGGAAAACGATATTTTAAAGGCAATCGATATTGCAAACAAGATAGCGCCGGAGCATCTTGAATTGTGCATAGACAACCCGTTTGATTATCTTGATAAGGTGAAACACGCAGGCTCTGTGTTTATGGGTAAGAATTGCCCTGAGAGTTTAGGGGATTACTTTGCAGGACCAAATCATACACTCCCCACATCCGGCACCGCAAGATTTTCATCTCCTTTATCTGTTGATGATTTTGTGAAGAAAACACAATATACTTATTATTCGCCGGATGCGCTCAAAAGCGTTGCAGAAAAGATAAAATATTTTGCCGATAAGGAGGGACTGAATGCACACGGTATAAGTGCTGTTGTTCGGTTTGAAAAGGAATGAGCAATTTTTTAGCGGAGAAATATAACTACTTAGTGCCGTATGTTCCGGGTGAACAACCACAGGACAGGAAGTATATCAAGCTTAACACAAACGAATCACCGTTTCCTCCCCCGGAAAGTGTAAAAAAAGCGGTAGAGGAAAGAGTAGATACAGCGAGGCTATATTCTGATCCCGATAGCAATAATTTACGGCAGTTAATGGCTGAAAACTATAATGTACCAATAGAATACACAGTTGTGTCAAACGGTTCAGATGAGATTATAAATCTGGCTTTTATGGCGTTTGCGGACGAGAAAAATCCGTTGGTATTTCCGGATATTACATACGGATTTTATAAGGTTGTAGCAGACCTTAATCGTATACCGTACAGTTCAGTGCCGCTTGGTGACGATTTATCGGTATGTGCTGACGATTATGTAGGGATAAATAAAACCATAGTAATTGCTAATCCAAACGCGCCTACAGGTAGATATTTAGAACTGTCACAGGTTGAAAAGATAGTTGCCTCTAATCCCGGTAACATAGTTATTATAGACGAGGCTTATATTGATTTTGGCGGTGAAAGCGCGGTACAACTTGTTAAAAAATACAATAATCTGATTGTAATAGGCACATTTTCAAAATCCCGCAGTCTTGCGGGGGCAAGGCTCGGTTTTGCCTTTGCCGCACCTGATATAATTGCCGATATAAATAAAATAAGGTACTCTATGAACCCTTATAATGTGAATTGCTTTACCGCCGCGGCTGGAATGGCTGCATTAAAAGAGAAAAAGTATTTTGACGAAAACTGTAAAACAATTAAAGAAAACCGCGCTTTTCTCGAAACGGAGCTTAAAAAAAACGGGTTTGAGGTTATACCGTCTAAAACAAATTTTTTGTTTGCTAAAACGGATGCCGTGGGCGGAAAGGAATTATACCTGCGCCTTAAGGAAAAGGGAATACTTGTAAGGCATTTTGATACAGAAAGAATAAAGGATTATAACCGCATTACCATAGGTACCGTTGAGCAGATGAGGATATTGACGGAAAAAATAAGGGAAGTATTGGAGGAAAAAAATAATGAGAAGTGCTGAAATAGCGAGAAAAACCAACGAAACCGATATAAAGCTCAGCTTGAATATTGACGGAACGGGCGTGTCTGAAATCAAAAGCGGTTGCGGATTTCTTGATCATATGCTTACTCTTTTTTCAAAGCACTCAAGATTTGATTTGAATGTGTTTTGTGACGGTGACAGTGAAGTTGATTTTCACCATACAACCGAGGATATTGCTGTTTGCTTAGGCTCTGCTTTAAAAAAGGCTTTAGGGGATAAGGCGGGTATAGAAAGATATGCTCATACCTTCTTGCCTATGGATGAGGCTCTTATTCTCTCTGCGGTAGATATTTCCGGCAGAAGCTATCTTAATTTTTCGGCGGATATTCCCGCGGAAAAGGTGGGAGCTTTTGATACTGAATTATGCGAGGAATTTTGGTCTGCGTTTGTGAGAGAGGCCGGAATCACCTTGCATATAAAGCAGTTTTACGGTAAAAACTCGCATCACATAATTGAAGCGGTATTTAAATCGGTCGCGCGAACGCTTAAAAAGGCTGTCACGGTTGATGAAAAATTTGCCAACGAGATACCGTCTACCAAGGGAGTTTTATAATGGTTGCAATAATAGATTACGATGTAGGCAACCTTTTTTCCCTTCACAGCTCACTTAAAATGGTAGGGGCAGACGCGGTTGTTACAAGCGATAAGGATGTTATATCCTCGGCGGATAGGATTATTCTTCCCGGCGTAGGTGCGTTCGGCGATGCCGCGTTAAAGCTTCGCGAAACCGGTCTTTATGAGGTTATATTAAACGAGGCGTCGCGCGGCAAAAAAATTATGGGTATATGCCTCGGTATGCAGCTTTTGTTTAAAAAGAGCTTTGAATACGGTGAGCATTGCGGACTCGGCTTGCTTGAAGGGCAGGTTGTTTCCATGCACGGCAGATTGCCTGAAAGCCTTAAAATACCTCATATCGGTTGGAACGGCTTGCACTTCAGTAAAAAAAGCGACCTTTTAAAATATGTGAAAGAAAACGATTGCGTTTATTTTGTGCATTCCTTTTATGCGGAGAATTGTGAAGACTCATTAGTTGCTACCACAGATTACGGCAGGGAAATAACTGCTATGGTAGAAAAGGATAACATTTCCGGATGTCAGTTTCATCCGGAAAAAAGCGGACTCGTCGGATTATCAATATTAAAGGCATTTTGTGAGGGTGGATAATGAAGATTTTTCCTGCGATAGATTTGTTTGATAAAAAAGCTGTCAGGCTTTATAAAGGCGATTATAATAATATGACCGTATATAGCGAAAACCCATTGGAAGTGGCAAAAAAGTTTCAGAAGTGCGGAGCCGGAAATATACATATTGTTGACCTTGAGGGTGCAAAGCAAGGTAATACGCCTAATATTGATGTAGTATCGGAAATTGTAAATAATACAAAAATGTTTTCGGAGATAGGCGGCGGAATTCGTAATATTGATACGGTGGAAAAATACATAAATATCGGCGTTTCCCGTGTTATAATCGGAACTGCCGCAATTGAAGACCCGGGGTTTCTTACAGATGCCGTAAAACGGTATGGGGAAAAGATAGCCGTAGGCGCTGATGTTAAAGACGGGTTAATAGCCATAAAAGGTTGGACAGAGAAGTCCACTGTTACCTTAAGACAATTTCTTTCCGATATGCAGAATATAGGCGTAGGTACGGTTATTTGCACCGATATATCTAAAGACGGTGCTATGAGCGGTACAAATCTGTCTCTTTATTCGGAGCTTTTAAAGGAGTTTTCGTTAAATATCACGGCGTCGGGCGGCGTATCAGATATAGAGGATATAAAAAAGCTTGCCGATATGAATATTTACGGGGCTATAATAGGAAAGGCGTATTATACCGGGGCGATAGATTTAAAAGAGGCTTTAGAGGTGGCAAATGATTACTAAAAGAATTATACCCTGCCTCGATGTGAAAAACGGCAGGGTTGTAAAAGGAGTTAATTTTGAAGGTATAAGCGATGTGTCCTCACCGGTGGAATTGGCAAAGTACTATTCCGAAAGCGGCGCGGATGAGCTTGTGTTTTATGATATTACCGCCTCATTTGAGGAACGAAAGCTTTTTACCGATATACTCAGAGAAGTTGCCTCCGAGATATTTATTCCGCTGACCGTTGGCGGAGGTATTAACACAATAGAGGATTTTGACCGAGTGCTTAAATGCGGAGCGGACAAAGTGAGCGTCAATTCAGGAGCAATAAAAAATCCTTCGCTTATAAGTGAAGCGGCGAAGAAATACGGTAATCAGTGCGTTGTAATTTCTGCCGATGTTAAACGCGTAGACGGCGTTTTTCGTGTCTTTTCAAAAGGGGGCAGAGAAAATACCGGTATGGAAGCTGTTTCCTGGATTAAAAGATGCGTTGATATGGGCGCCGGCGAGGTTGTGGTAAATTCCATTGATACTGACGGTGTAAAAAAAGGCTTTGATATAGAAATGCTGTCGGCAGTTCTGGATGCCGTAGATGTTCCGGTGATAGCATCAGGCGGTGCCGGCGGAATAAATGATTTTGTTGAATTGTTTGAAAAATTGCCTTCAATTGATGCAGGACTTGCCGCTTCTATTTTCCATTTTGGAGAGGTTACGATACAAGGGCTTAAAGATGAGCTTTATAAAAACGGAATAAATGTGAGGTTGAATTAAATGTTAAGTATAGATGAGTTGAAATTCGATGATAACGGACTTATTCCCGCAATAGTAGTGGATGCTTTTTCGAAGAAAGTTTTAACGCTTGCATATATGAATAAGCAGTCGCTTGAAATTTCTATAGAAAAGGGGTTGACCTGCTTTTTCAGCCGGTCAAGGCAGGAGCTTTGGCTTAAAGGCGAAACGAGCGGAAATTATCAGCATATAGTAAGCATCACCGCCGATTGTGATAAAGATGCGCTTCTTGTTATGGTCGAAAAAGAAGGTCCCGCTTGCCATTTAGGAATAGATAGTTGCTTCAACGATAAACTGTACCAGAGTGATAACCTTAGCGAATTCAGCATACTCGGTCTTTACAAGCTGCTTGAAGAGAGAAAACGCGAGAAGCCCGAAGGCTCATATACAACTTATCTGTTTGAAAAGGGAATTGATAAAATTCTCAAAAAGGTAGGGGAAGAGTGCACCGAGGTTATAATTGCCGCAAAGGCAAACGATAAAAAGGAAACCGTTTATGAGCTTGCAGACCTCGCATACCACGCTATGGTGCTTATGACGGAAATGGGGATAAGCGTTGAGGATGTTCAGAAAGAACTTGCTTCAAGGCACATTATAGACCATAAGGTAAAACAGGAGAAGATGACCTGATGAACCGCAATAACTATCATACTCACACAATTTACTGTGACGGAAAAGATACCCCCGAAGAGTTGGTGATTAAGGCAATTTCTGAAGGTTGCAGTGAAATAGGTTTTACAGGTCATAGCTTTACCGATATTGATGACCCTCATCCGTTTTGTATGACGCGTGAAAGCACGGTAGAATATAAATCTGAAATTAAGAGACTTAAAAATAAGTATAAGGAAAAAATTAAAATATACTTAGGCGTTGAACAGGATTATTATTCAGATGAGAGCACAGATGATTATGAGTATATTATTGGCGCTGTTCATTATGTGTTTAAAGATGGTCGCTTTATATCTATTGACGATACTGCCGATATACAAATTGATGCTGTGGAAACATACTATAACGGCGATTTTTACGCGTTTTGTGAGGATTATTATGAGCTTGTAGGTGATGTTTTTAATAAAACACACTGCGATATTATAGCCCATTTTGATTTGATAACCAAATTCAATGAGGGTAATTGCCTTTTTGATACATCAAATCCACGATATATTGCCGCCGCCGATAAAGCGCTCAACAGGCTTTTGGCTGAAGATGTCATATTTGAGATAAACTATGGTGCTGTTGCGAGAGGATATCGTACAACCCCTTATCCCGATGACAGAATTATTAAAAAAATACAAAACGCAGGAAAGAGGATAATCTATTCGTCCGATTGCCATAATAAAGAAAAACTGCTTTTCGGTATACCCGAAAACAAATAAAATAAGGCTGTGTTCACTAACACAGCCTTATTTTTTGTATATTGATTTAATCTACAATTACTTTTCTCGGGCAAACCTCTTTACATTTGCCGCAACCCGTACAAAGCGTATAATCTATAACGGCGAGGTTATCAATAACCTTAATAGCGCCCGATTCGCAGGCGCGTTCGCACATACCGCACGCAATACAGGAGGTTTCGCAGGATTTAAGCACCGCAGGACCTTTTTTGCGGTTTGAGCAGTTTACTCTGGGCTTTGAATTTTTTGGTATTAAAGAGATAATTGATTTAGGGCAGGTTTTAACGCATTTTCCACACGCAACACATAGGTCTTCGCATATGTGCGGTCTGCCGTTTTCCATTGTTATTGCGCCGAATTCGCAGGCGCGCATACAATCTCCAAACCCTAAGCATCCGAATTCGCAGGCGATAGGGCCGCCGCCGGCAAGTGTCGCCGCTGAGCAGGTCTTAAATCCGGTATATTCAAATATTTCCTTTACAGTGCCCGGCTTGCCGCCGCAAGCAATAAAAGCAACATTTTTTTGAGCTTCCACCTTAACTCCCAGCACTTCTCCGAGCGCCTTAGCGGTAGCTTCGCCGCCGGGAGCGCACTTATCAGGTTCAGCTTCGCCTGCGGCAAGTGCCGCGGCATAACCATCACATCCGCTGTATCCGCAAGCGCCGCAGTTAGCGCCCGGAAGACATTCCCTGATTTTTGTTTGCTTTTCGTCAACAGGAACACTCATAAACTTATCGGCAAATGTAAGACCGAGTCCCAATATAACGCCGATTGCCAAAACAACTAAAACAGGTATAAGTATTTCCAAAGTGTCAACCTCCTATTCCGGCAAAGCCTAAGAACGAAAGGGAAACCAAAGCCGCCTCAATGAGCGTTATCGGCAGTCCCTTTAAAAATTCCGGAACGTCTGCTTCGTCAAGCTTTTGCCTTACTCCGGCAAAAAGCACCATTGCGAGCATAAAGCCGAGCCCTGCGGCAAGCGCATTAAAGAGGGATGCTACAAAATCAAGCTCGTTTTGGATGTTAAGCATAGTAACGCCCAGAACCGCACAGTTGGTGGTTATAAGAGGCAGATAGATACCAAGAGCATTATATATAGGCTTAATGTATTTTTTAAGTACCATTTCTATAAGCTGTACTAAAGCCGCTATTACCAGAATAAATACTACCGTTTCAAGATATGTATAGTCGGGATAAAGCAAATAGTGGTATATGGGATATGTAACGGCGGACGCCGCTACCATTACAAGCGTTACGGCAACACTCATAGAAAAAGCGGTATTAAGCTTTTTGGAAACACCTAAAAACGGACATATACCCAAAAACTTTGAAAGCACCATATTATTTGTGAGTATGCCGGCGAGTAGGATCGAGCAAATAAATGTAACCTTATTCATTCTCAGCCGCCTCCTCGCTTATTTTTGATGCATTAGAGCATATATCTTTTGAAGGACAACTCTCACAGCCTAAATGTTCTACCGGCTTTTTACCTTGTTTTTTGGCAATTCCGTTTGATACCGCCACTAATATTCCAAACACGAAAAATCCGCCGGGAGGAAGCAGGAAAATTATCATAGGACTTATAAAGCGTGAGGTTATCGGGAATGAGAAGAGTGTTCCGGCGCCTAAAAGCTCACGGATAGCGCCCATTATTGTTATAACCGCGGTGAAACCGAGTCCCATCCCGAGTCCGTCAAGCAAACTCGGTAATATCGGATTTTTAGAAGCAAAAGCCTCTGCACGGCCGAGTATAATGCAGTTTACTACTATCAGCGGAAGATAAATACCGAGTGCCGCGTCGAGGGACGGAGTAAACGCCTTTACAAGCATCTGAACAACGCTTACAAATCCGGCAATAATCGTTATAAACGCCGGTATTCTGACTTTGTCGGGTATAACGTTTCTGAGTGCGGCAATAACAACATTTGAGCAAACCAGTACAAGTGTCGCCGCAAGTCCCATACCTATGCCGTTTATTGCGGCTGTGGTGATGGCAAGGGTAGGGCAGGTGCCCAGTACCAAACGGAGAGTCGGATTTTCTTTAAGCAGTCCGTTAGTAAATATCTTTAAATTTTTATTCATTACTGCTCACCTCCGTTTGAATTTCATCACAAATATCAAGCGCCTCATTTACAGCCTTAGTTGCGGCTCTTGAAGTAATTGTGGCGCCGGTTATGGCGTTGATTTCATTGCTTTCGCTGTCAGCACCGGTTTTTAATACGGTTATACCGCTCTTTTTGCCTGAAAACTGATTATAAAAGCTTTCGTTAGTAGCATTCTGACCGAGTCCCGGTGTTTCGCTTGATACATCAAGTATTTCAACCGCTTTTACGGTTTTGTCCGGTAACACGGCAGTCATAACCTTGACTTCTCCTCCGTAACCGTTAGCACCCGTTATGAATATGTAACCTTTAACTTCGCCGTCATCAGCGGCTTCATAATATGTGATTACGCCGTCGTCTTTTCGAACGGTTTTTTCGGTGTAGCTTTCAGCTTTAAGCACCCGTGACATTGCCTCTTCGGTTTTTTCGGCGTTTATTTTTTCTATCTTTTCTTCGGTTACTGCATTTGTACTGCTTAGTGCCAGAGATACTATAAGGCATATCGCCGCTAAAATAAGTGTCGGGTATAAAAATTTAAGTGTATTTTTCATACTTTTTTACCCTCCTTAAATCCGAACGGATGGCGTAAGGGTATTCTGTTTATAAGCGGGGTTATAATGTTCATAATAAGTATACTGTATGATACGCCCTCGGGTAGTGAACCAAAACGCCTGATTACAAATGTTATAAGCCCGCAACCTATTCCGAAAATAAGCTTACCTATGTTTTCGGTGGGGCTTGTTACATAGTCGGTAGCCATAAATATAGCTCCCAGCATAATGCCGCCGGAAAGTATGTATTTAAGCGGATTTTCACCCGAGACAGCGGCAAGCAGAGCAACAGTGCCTATAAATGAAATCGGGATAATCGGATTTATAACTCTTCTTACTATAAGATAAAGTCCTCCGATAATCAGTAAAAACGCGCTTGTTTCTCCGATACACCCTGAGTGCATACCGAAAAACAGTGTTTTAATGCTCGTAGCTTTCAAATCCGCCAGCGGAGTTGCCGATGAGACCACATCCGATATAGGCTCGCTGAATTTTGTCATAAACGAAGGGAAGGATACTAAAAGTATTATTCTTGCTGCCAATGCCGGATTTACAAAATTATAGCCGAGGCCGCCAAACATCTGCTTTACAACGATTATTGCGGCAATACTGCCGATAATCGCTATCCATATAGGTGTTTCGGGGCTTAAGTTCATACCGAGTAAAACGCCGGTAACTAATGCCGACATATCACCTATCGTTTGCGGTTTTTTAAGTATTAAGTTCCAAAGATATTCAGCCAGTACTGCGGAAACTATAGTTGCTATTAACACAAATAACGCTTTCAGTCCGAAAATCACGCAGCCGTAAACCGCCGCCGGTGCCAGTGCTAAAACAACATCAAACATTATGCCGGCTGTGGTATCCTCGTGCCTTATATGCGGAGAGGATGAACCTTTAAGTAGATTGCTCATTTTTTCTGCCTCCTGAGTGTAGCCTTTGCAATTCTCATAACCTCGGTAAGAGGTCTCTTTGCAGGGCATATATAAGAACAACTGCCGCATTCTATACAGTAGTTTACATTAAGATTTTCGTATGCCTGTATGTTCCCGTTTTTATAAGCCGTTTCAACACGCGCCGGAGTTAAATTCATAGGACAGGTTCTTTGACATCTGCCACAGCGTATACAAGCGGTAGTCGAGCGAGTGCGTTCATCACTCTTCATAACAAGCAGTGCGTTTGTACGCTTTTCAACCACCGCATCAAGTGATGCCACAGGCTGACCCATCATAGGTCCGCCCATAATTACGCGGTCTACACTGTCAATATCAATATTCATATAATCGAGTATATCATTTATCGGAGTACCGATAGGTACGAGCAGGTTTTTAGGCTCTGCTACAGCGGTTCCGTCGACCGTTATGCGTTTAGATGTAAGCGGCATACCGGTAGTTATAAAATCATAAAGCTTAGCAAGACTTGTGACATTCATTACTATACAACCGACATCGCTTGGCAATTTACCGAGCGGAACTTTTCTGCCTGTTGCCGAGTAGATTATAACCTTTTCAGCGCCCTGAGGATAAGTTGACGGCAGCTTCATCAGTTTAACAGTATCATCTGCATCCCGGCTGTTTGCCGCAACCTCCATAAGCTTTTTAATCGCTTTTGGTTTGTTGTTTTCAACGCAGATAACAACCTTTTCAAGCTGTAATTTTTCTTTTAGTAAAAATGTGGCGGCAATAATACCGTCGACATTTTCAATGCATTCCCTGTAATCTGATGTTATGTAAGGCTCACATTCGGCGGCATTGATAATAAGCGTATCAATATTAGCATTCTTTGAAGGCAATAGCTTGACATGGGCCGGAAAGCCTGCTCCTCCGAGACCTACAAGTCCGCATGCCTTAGCCGCATCCGATATATCCTTTGCAGTTTCTATTTTAAACGGCTTAAGTTCAGGATCGGGAGTCATTTTACCGTCCGATTCTATTTCTATGCATTTGACTGTAGCGGCGGAAGTTAAGGCCCTGTCAACTATTCCTTTTACGGTGCCGGAAACACTTGAATGTACCGGAGCTGATATAAAGCCGTTTTCTTCCGCTATAAGCGTACCAACAAAAACTTCATCACCCTTTTTAACTACAGGGCTCGCCGGGGCACCGATATGCTGAGAAAGCGGTATATAAACCGTCTTATTTACCGGCATTATTTCGGTCTCGATTTCCGCTGTGTTTTTAAAATGCGGTAGGTGAGCGCCGCCATGGATTCGCCGTACCGGCGATAGCGCTTTTTCCTTTTTATCCATTTGCAACCTCCGAAATCATAATCGTTCGTATTATATTATACATCTAAGGTCTATACAATGCAAGCAAATTGTTGAATAATTGTTAATTTTTTATCAAACTAACGGTTTTTGACCTTTTATGTTGAAAAAATATTGGCTATATGGTAATATAACTATGTAATTTTGTAGGAAGGAGTTCGGGCTATGAAACAGAGTGTTAAGAATAAACGCGGTATACCGATACCAACGAGAATCGTTGTTTCTGCGCTTGTTCTGCTCTTACAGTTTGTTATTCTTTTTGTAATGCTGCGTACGCTGTCGGATCGCTCTGTATTTATATATACCGTTTCCGAAGTTCTTGCCATTATTACGGTGGTATATATTGTAAGTCGCCGCGGTAATCCCAGTTATAAAATGGCATGGATCGTGTTTATACTGATAGTGCCTGTCTTTGGCATAACCGTGTTTATGTTTTTCGGCGGCAGTCGTGTTATGCCTCATTTAAAGAAAAAAATGCGTAACTGTGAATCTCATAATATGCCATATCTGAAATGTGATGAAGAGGCGCACAATTCTTTAAAATATGATGATTATTCGCATTCCCGCCAGGCAGAATATTTATCCCGTGAATCGGGTTATCCGCTTTATAAAAACACTTCGGTTGAATATCTTTCGCCCGGTGAGGTGTTTTTACCTCGATTTCTTGAGGAGCTTGAGAGCGCTCATAAATATATTTTTCTTGAGTTCTTTATTGTTGCCGAAGGGGAAATGTTTGATTCTATTTACAAAATTCTTTGCCGCAAGGCGGCACAGGGGCTTGATGTAAGACTGCTTTTTGATGATTTCGGTTCTATAAAAAGGCAAAGGAAAGGGTTTATCGAGCGCCTTCGCAGAAATGGTATAAAGGTTGCGGTTTTTAATCAGATAAGACCGTCTTTTAATATTTTCATGAACAACCGTAATCACCGTAAAATTGCGGTTATTGACGGTGCCGTAGCGGTCACCGGCGGTATCAATCTTGCGGATGAGTATATAAACGCCGAAAAGCGCTTCGGCTATTGGATGGACTGCGCCGTGATATTAAAGGGTGAAGCGGTATCAAGCTTTGCTGTTATGTTCTGTAATATGTGGGAGTTCACAACGGGACACAGACTTGAAACGAGAAACTATATTGCCGACTATTCCGTTAAATCCGGCGGATATGTATTGCCGTATTGCAGTGATCCTTTAACGGATAAAAATATTGCGGCAGGAATTTATATGCAAATTCTTAATTCAGCTCAAAGATATGTGTATATTGTTTCCCCCTATCTGATAATTGATAATACTATGCTTGAAGCTCTTAAAATGGCGGCTCGCGCAGGTATAGATATTCGCATAATAACACCGCATATCCCCGATAAATGGTATGTTCATCCGGTAACGCAGTATAGCTACACGGAGCTTTTAGAGGCTGGGGTGAGAATATTTGAGTTTTCTCCCGGATTTATTCATTCTAAAATCTTTGTGTCTGATGATAGTGTGGCTACAGTAGGTACAGTCAATATGGACTATCGCTCTTTTTCTCTGCATTTTGAATGCGGTGTGTGGTTTTCATCAAATAAAGCTGTAGGGGACATTAAAAACCATTTTGAGGAAATCGAAACAATGTCCCGGGAAATCAAGCTTTCAAGGTGGCGTAAAACACCTTGGCCTGTCAGACTCAAAAGGGCAATTCTTCATCTTTTTGCGCCCTTTATGTAATAAAAACGGAGGTATTTTTTATGAAAGGCTTTTTAAAATTTTTAGGTACATTAGCGGCAATATTCACGGCTGTCATAGGCGCTCTTACGATTTTTGACAGAATTTCAAACCGTAATGAAATCAAAAATCAGTATCTCGATTGCAGTAACAATTCACCCGAAGATAAATAATTCTTGACTATTTTGTAATTAATTGTTATAATAATTTCTGCTATATTTTAGCTCCTTGCCGCGCAGCAGAGGCGCGGCCAATAGACCATAAGGAGGTGCAACGTAAATGACCAGTAAGTATGAAGCGGCACTCGTTTTTTCCGTAGCCGGCGGCGATGATTCGATCGCGGCGCTCAATACGAAGTTTAACGAGCTTATCGCAAAACACGGTACAGTGGAGAGCGTTGACGATTGGGGCAAGAGAAGACTTGCTTACCTTATCAACGATGAAGCTGAAGGCTATTATACTTTCATAACATTTGAGAGTGAGCCTGATTTTCCGGCTGAGCTTGAGAGAATTGCCGGCATTACCGAAGGCGTACTTCGCGTAATGGTAATTAAGAAGTAATGGAGGATTAAGGATGTTTAATTTAGTAGTTTTAACCGGTAGGCTCACCGCCGATCCGGAACTTAAGACGACGAATACCGGCATATCGGTAACTTCGTTTTCCATTGCTGTAAACCGCCGCTACCGTGCAGGCGAAGAAACGCAGACCGATTTTATCAACATTGTTGCATGGCGTCAGACTGCGGAATTTATTACAAAATATTTCAAAAAGGGTAATATGATCGGCATTGAAGGTTCTATTCAGACCCGTAAGTATGTTGATAAAAACGGCAATAACCGCACGGTATTTGAGGTTGTAGCCAGCAATGCCCAGTTTGTTGAATCTAAAAAGGATAGTGCTCCGTCCGCCGGTAGCGTGGCAGAAGAGCCTGCTTCGTTCAGCAATGCTGACAGCAGCGATTTTACTGAGATTGATTCCGGTATGGACGATGACCTTCCGTTCTGATGATTGGAGGTTTTATAATGGAAAAAACAGATAGACCGCTTCACAGAAAGGCAAGAAAAAAAGTTTGCCATTTCTGTGTTGATCGTGTAGAAGAGATCGATTATAAGGATATAGCAAAGCTTCGTAAGTTTGTTTCTGAGCGCGCAAAGATTTTACCGCGCAGAGCAACAGGCACATGCGCTAAGCATCAGCGTGCGCTTACAACTGCTATTAAGCGCGCCCGTCAGGTAGCTCTCCTTCCTTATACAAACGATTGATAAAAATTTTATCCGCAGGCAAAAGCCTGCGGATTTTTTTAATTCTTATCATAATACTTGTGCGGCGTGATTAATCCGCCGTTTTAATTTTGCAAACAAAAAGTTTTATGTAAACCTAATATGAATTGCACAAAGCAGTCTAACCCCGATAAATACTTCATTTATAGGCACAACAAAGCGGCGGCATTGCTTCTCGTCAACTTATAATCTTTTATAAGTTGACGAGATATAATGAAATATTCAGATAAGCGATTTCGGTGCGACAAAGGTATTTGGTGCCTGCTTCGGTCAGTCGGGGACGCCTGACCCTACGAAACAGGCAACAGACCACAGATATCAGATGCCAGACACGGTGCGATGAGGGCATCGCACCCTACAAATTGCCAATAAAGCTATATTTACCACCAGTTTTATATTTCGTGCCGAAAGGCACAACTACCGTCCGACTTTATTATTCCGTTCTCAGTGCTATTACCGGGTCTTTTTTAGCTGCCAGACGGGAGGGGATAAGACCTGCAATAAAGGTAAGAAGCATACTTATTACCACCAGTATTATACCGCCGGAGGTCGGCAATACCGCAAGTCCTGCAATATCAGTAATAGCGGCTATAATGGCGTTTATGGGTATCAGTAATAGCAGTGTAACCCCTATGCCGATAGCGCCTGCAAAAAGACCAATAATAATCGTTTCCGCGTTAAACACATTTGATACATCGCGTTTGGAAGCACCCATTGCGCGCAATATGCCTATTTCCTTTGTGCGCTCGAGTACCGAAATATAGGTGATTATTCCTATCATAATAGAGGATACCACAAGCGAAATGCTTACAAATGCTATCAGTATATAGCTTATGGCGTTTATAATCGTTGTAACGGAGGAAAGCATCAAGCCTATATAATCGGTATAGGTTATGCGGTCTTTTTCCTTTACGCCTTTATTATAATCGTCTATTATATCAGATATATTTTCTTTAGAATTAAAATCCTTTGGATAAATGCTTATCCTGCTCGGGTCGTTTATATCCGAAACGCCGAGCTTTTCTAAGTTGCCCTCATAAGTTGCGTTGCTGGTACCGGCTTTAAGATATGTTTCAAACTTTGAAACTATCTGCTTTTCATTCAACCCTTCTGCCTGCATAGATGCAATATAGCCGTTAAACTGAGCCTGAGCTTCACCCGGCAGAGTTGCTATATAAGCTTTAAGGTCATCCATAGTATATTCCTTATCGGTAGCAAACGGGAAACCGGTAAACACATCAGTTTCCGGGTTTTCTTTCTGCTTTGATACTATTTCCGCCTTGTTTACTTCGTCTATAAGCTCGGTCATAAGAGAGCTTAAATAACCTACGCTTCCGCTTGACGATGTGTTTGAAGCCGAATCGCTTTGCGCTTTTAAGATGCCTACCACCTTCAGCTCGCGGGAATTATCAAGCGCGGTTTGGATATAAAGGTCGTCTTCGCTCATATCGTCATAATTGCCTAACTCGTTCTGCTTAAAATAATCGGTGTTAAGAAGTAATTTAAAGCGTAGCTTCAGAATTTCATCGAATGTGTACGATGTTTCCTTTGTTTTTTCAAGCTTTTCTCCCGCCTGTGCTTTTTTAATCATTTCTTTCAGTTCTTCGGCATCTTTAAGACCTAAACAGTAAAGGGTGTAATCGCTTATCTGATTGTTTTTATCTACTATTACGACTACTTCGTCAGAGCTTTGCGGCATTTTACCGGCTAAAACCTCATATTGTTTTTCGAGAAGTTCTTTATTATCAAGCAGCTCCTGCCATACATCGGAATTGTTAAATCCTGAATTTGCCACATAAGGGTTATTTCCCCTTGTAAAACCAAGATCCTCAAATACATTGCTCGGATTTACCTTATAGCCTTCGGGGGTATAGATATTTAATGTGGTTTTAAAAGAATACTTAATATCCGAACTGTATTCTTTTATTTTGCTTTTGTCTTTATCAATATACTCTTTAAATAATTTAAGGTTATTTTCGCTTGAACCGTTTATCATCGAGGTCATCATATCGGTCATAATATTATTCGAATATATGCGGTTTTGGTCGCGGTCTTCTTTTGGATTATTTGAATCCATAAGCTCGGAAATAATATCACCGATATTTGTTCCGCTTTGCTCTATCATAATAGGATAACTCGATAAAGTATCCTCTTCAACCCGGTTAATATACGCGTTTACACCGTTTGAAAGGGAGAGTATCAGCGCGATACCTATAATACCTATTGAGCCTGCGAAGGCTGTTAAAATTGTTCTCGCCTTTTTTGTAAGAAGATTGTTAAGCGAAAGGGAAAAGGCAGTCAGCCATGACATTGAGGGCTTTTTAGTCTTTTTAACCTGCTGTTCTTCGTAAACCGGCTCGAAGGGATTTGTATCACCGGTAATTTTTCCGTCTAAAAGATTTACTATCCGCGTAGAATACTTTTCTGCAAGCTCAGGATTGTGAGTTACCATAATAACAAGGCGGTCTTTGGCAATCTCTTTGAGCAAATCCATTATCTGAACGCTGGTTTCACTGTCAAGCGCGCCGGTAGGTTCATCTGCAAGCAGTACTTTGGGATTATTAACAAGCGCCCGGGCAATCGCTACACGCTGCATTTGACCACCGGACATCTGGTTAGGCTTCTTGTTAATCTGATCACCAAGGCCTACACTCTCTAAAGCTTCCGCGGCGCGTTTTCTGCGCTCCGCACGACCTACGCCCGAAAGCGTAAGAGCGAGTTCAACATTTTTAAGCACACTTTGGTGAGGTATAAGATTATAATTCTGAAATACGAAACCTATAGTGTGATTTCTGTAGGTATCCCAATCTCTGTCCCGGTATTTTTTGGTAGAAACTCCGGAAATTATCAAATCTCCGCTTTCGTATCTGTCCAGCCCACCGATAATGTTAAGCATAGTGGTTTTTCCGCAACCGGACGGACCTAAAACGGATACAAATTCATTGTCCCTGAAAGCGATACTTACGCCGTCCAGCGCAGTTACAACCGAGTCACCGGCTCTGTAAATTTTAGTAATGTTTTTTAGCTCAAGCATACGATCTCTCCAATATAAGATTTGTAGTAATTATAATAGCAAAATATAACAAAATTGTGAATTAAATAAAAACAATTGCCAAAGAATGAAAAAGGTGATATAATATTATAGTTAAAGATATAGGGAAAGGGGAGTGGAGCATTTGGAAAAACCGTTTAAATGGCTATGCCTTTTTATGTCGGTCGTGATTCTTGCGTCTGCGGTGCTTCTCACCTCTACTATTAAAGATTTTTTTAGTACAATTGATAGTATTGTGGGCGGTAACGAGGTTGTAACTGATATTAAGAATTATCAGCTTAATATGACCTCTGTGGTCTATTTCCAGAACGATATGGGTGCCTGGGAGGAATACTACCGGCTTCATGGGGACGAAAACCGTATATGGGTGGATATTGAAAACATCCCTCAAAATCTTATTGATGCGTTTATTGCTATTGAGGATCAACGCTTTTATGAGCATGGCGGAGTCGATTGGAAGCGCACATTTTCCGCTTTTTTGAACTATCTGCCTTTTGTAAATCTTTACAGCTCAAATCAGGGCGGCTCCACCATAACTCAACAGCTAATCAAAAATATCACCAACGATAAAGATCAGAGCATAAAGCGCAAATTCAGAGAAATAATGCGTGCTCAGTATGTTGAAAAAAAGCTCACAAAAAAGGAAATACTTGAGGCGTATCTTAATACTATTTCGCTCGGAAGCGGTATATGCGGTGTTCAGGTTGCGGCAAACTATTATTTTAATAAGGATGTCGCGCAGTTGTCTTTGGTAGAGTGTGCTGCCCTCGCGGCAATAACTAAAAACCCCTCAAAGTATAATCCTGATAAAAAACCGGAAAAAAATCGCGATAGGCGAAAAGCTGTGCTTGATAAAATGCTTGACCTCGGTATGGTAAACGCCAAGGAATACGGTAAGGCTGTTGAAAGCGAGGTTATTGTAAATAAGGATCAGCAGAGCAATTTTGAGTTGCCGATAAATAACTATTATGTTGATGCGCTTATAAGCGATGTGGCGACTGATTTGGCTGAAGTAAAGGGTATATCGGTTGAGTCTGCCTCAAAGTTATTGTATAACGGAGGGTACAGAGTTTATTCAACAATTAATCCCGGTATGCAGGAAAAAACCGAAGAAGTTTATATAAATGTTGATAAATACTTCCCGATTAAATCCCGAAAAGATAAGGAAACTGGTGTTCAGTCGGCAATTACTATTGTTGATTACGAAGGTAATATCAAGGCAATAGTAGGCGGCGTAGGCGAAAAGACGGTTAATCGCGGTCTTAACCGTGCTTGGGAATCTCCCCGTCAACCCGGGTCTACTATGAAGCCGCTCGGTGTTTATGCACTTGCCATTGATCGCGGTCTTATATCATATTCAAGCGTTGTAGAGGATAAAGCGGTTAAAAACTACTATGGCAACGGAAAATGGGGACCGCGCGAGTGGTACGGTTATTATGAGGGGAGAATAACGGTAAGGCGCGCTATTGCTCATTCTGCCAATACTATACCGGTTCAGCTTATAGGACAAATAGGGTTAGAAGATTCATATTCGTTTTTAAAGTATGATTTAAACCTATCTTATCTTACCGATGTTGATATAAACCCGGCGTCGCTGGCGATAGGAGGTTGTCAGTACGGTATCACTACCACACAGTCTGCCGCGGCATATGCTGTTTTCGGTAATCACGGTATTTATAATAAACCTAAAACCTATTACAAGGTTGTGGATGCAAACGGTGGTATTGTTCTTTCAAGAGAAGACGGAAGACGGGTTTTGAAGCCTGAAGCCGCAGATATTATGAATAAACTGCTTCAAGGCGTGGTTTACGATGAGGGCGGTACGGGCAGGTCCATTGCCGGATACAGCAGTATGAAGGCATATGCAAAGACAGGTACCTCCTCAGAGGCTAACGATTCCTGGGTAGTTGGTGCTACGCCATATTATGTTGCAAGTGTTTGGTGCGGATTTGATCAACCTGAGAATATGCGTAATACGTCCCTCGCCGCAACGGTTTGGCGCACAATTATGTCGGGCATTCATAAGGATCTCCCCAAAAAAGATTTTGAGATGAGCGATAGTATTATAAAAGCGAGATTTTGCACTAATACCGGGCTTAAAGCCAGTTCAAACTGTGCCTCAACAGAAATTGGTTATTGTATACCGGGTGTTACTTATAAGTATTGTAACGGTATTCATTTTTATGATGTGGATGATGAGGAGGCGAGCGGCGCTGCCGGTGTATCTTCATCTCATTCTTCCGAGCAGTCGAGCAGCTCGCAAGGCACTACGATTTCGGATACTGCACCTATAAGCCCAAATGAACCCGCGACGAGCTCGTCTACTCAGTCTCAAACTACCGAGTGATGATTTATAAGGCGATGTTTAAATTAAGCGGGCGTTATAAATGATGAATAAGTTTTCTTTAAAAGACAATTGTGTTTGTAATGACGAAAAACCTCTTCAAAATTTAGTTGAGGGCTATAGCTTTACTTCAATTTTCAGAACAATCGCATTTATCGGCGATAGCCTTTCTTCAGGTGAATTTGAGGTAAGACACAGCGATGGCTCATCTACATATCACGATATGTATGAATACTCGTGGGGTCAGTTTATCGCGCGTAAAAACGGAATTAAAGCATATAATTTCTCTCGCGGCGGAATGACGGCTAAATGGTATATGGAGAGCTTTGCTCAGGAAGAGGGCTTTTTTAGTAAGGAATTAGCCTGCCAGGCTTATGTAATAGCCTTGGCTGAAAATGACCTTGTGTGTCAAAACATGGAACTTGGTAGTATCAATGATATTAATCCGGATGATTATTATAAAAACAAGAAAACTTTTGCCGGATATTATGCTCAGATAATAAGTAGGTATAAAGAAATCAGCCCGGATGCTAAGTTTTTTTTGGTTTCACTTCCAAATGTTATGAGGAGTGACGGTTTCAGGGAAAAAGCTGAAGGGATGTTATCTCTTTTAAAAGATTTTGAAGGGCACTTTGATAATACTTATGTTATTGACCTTTATAATCACGGTATTTGCTATGATGATGTATTCAGAAAAACATATTATTATAACGGGCACCTGAATCCTATGGGATATGTTTATACAGCTAAAATCATCGATTCATATATTGATTATATCATAAGGCATAATCCCGATGATTTCAAAGAAGTAGGATTTATAAATTCGGGTATTGAATATAAAAAGTAAATATAAAATGTCTTTTGTCTGTCGGGCAGAAGGCATTTTAAATTTGTCATATACAACTAAAAAACGGAGCCTGACAGAAGTCAAACTCCGTTTTTGGCGCGCTGAAAGGTCTCGCTACGGCGCGACTGTCGCGCCTACACGCCCACGGGCTTGCCAACCGTTCACTGAAAGGTTGGCATTTTTCCTATGGAAAAACCGCCCTTTTCGAGTCCCTTTCATACAACTAAAAAACGGAGCCTGACAGAAGTCAAACTCCGTTTTTGGCGCGCTGAAAGGGACTCGAACCCCCGACCCTCTGCTTAGAAGGCAGATGCTCTATCCAGCTGAGCTATCAGCGCATGTCGCATTGGCGACCTATGTATAATATCACAATCTGATTTAAAAATCAAGGTTTAATTATTATAGTTCAAAACTTATTTTTTTGCCGGTGAAATTATGCTCCCTGTATTTTACGCCGGCACTGTCAAACATTCGTTTTGATGCCTTTACTCCGTCTGTATCGGCATACTTATCACTCATATAAACCACTTCTTTAATACCGGACTGTATAATTGCTTTTGCACACTCATTGCAGGGAAATAGTGTACTATATACCGTACAGCCTTTAACGGTGCCGTAGTGACAGTTCAAAATTGCGTTAAGCTCGGCGTGACAAACATAAAGGTATTTTGAATCAAGCCCCTCTCCTCTGTCCCAGGGGTAATCGTCATCACTGCAGGAATGCGGCATACCGTTATATCCTACAGATACAATTTTGTTATCATTATCAACTATACAAGCGCCTACTTGTGTGGAAGGATCCTTGCTTCTCATTGAGGAAAGGACTGCAAGTCCCATAAAGTATTCATCCCAATTAAGATAATCACTCTTTTTCATAAAAACACCTCTGTACTATTTTAACTTAGTTTTTCGATTATTGCAAGCAATTCTTTAGGATCGCTTATAATCGCCTTGGCACCTGCGTTTGCCAGCTCATCTTTGTCTCTGAATCCCCATAAAACACCTACGGGATATGCGCCGCTGTTAACGCCGGTCAACACGTCCATTCTGCTGTCGCCTACAAATATACATTCATCCGGTTTTACACCGAGCTTTTCCATTGCAATAAGCGCGGCGGTGGGATCCGGCTTTGCAGGCAGTCCCTCTCTTTTACCAAATATTAAATCAAATCTGTCACCATATAGTTTATTAACTACCTTCTCAGCCATATCCTGATTTTTGTTAGTAACAACGGCAATCTTAATGTTCACATTTTTAAGGTGTTCTATCAACTCCGGCATACCGTTATACGCTGTGGTATTATCACAGTAATGCCGGCTGTAATACTCCAGGAAAACAGGCAATATATTACTGACGGTCTCGCTACTATCATTATATGCTAAAGCACGCTCTATCATTTTAGGCATTCCGTCACCGGCAAAATACTTAAATTCTTCTGTTTCTCTTGCCGGAAATCCGAACTTCCCGATGGCATAATTTGTGGATGCGGCAAGGTCAACAAGGGAATCGGCAAGCGTACCGTCTAAATCAAATAATACTGCTTTAATCAATGCTTTAACCTCCGAAAAAAAGAAAAACCGCGGCAATAAACCGCGGAGCTCTCTAAAACAATTATATTGCTCTGGTAACTTTGCCCGAACGCAAGCAACGGGTGCAAACGTTTACACGACACGGTGTTCCGTTTACAATTGCCTTTACCTTTTTTACATTGGGTTTCCATGTTCTGTTGGAACGCCTATGCGAGTGAGAAACCTTAATACCAAAAGCAATTTCCTTGTTGCAGATATCACATTTTGCCATGGTATGCACCTCCTTGAATTTTTAGAATTACCTATATACATAGGACAGCAAACCATATGATAACAGAAACTGACGCATTTTGCAAGTGTTTTTTTCAGATTTGTGAAATAATTTTTAAAAATGCTTGTTATTTTGATTTTCCCTTATGTAATAAAAAATGTATTGTTGAGCGATCCCGGCGGCACCTTTTGTGCATTCGGGTATTTCTCCGCCAAAGTATTCATTTATAGCTCTTTTTATCCAAACATCCTTCGGAAAGGCTTCTATGTGGCCGCAACCGTAAAGTAAAGCACAATCTGCTACTTTAGGGCCGACGCCTTTTATCTTGAGAAGAACCGACTGTGCTTCATCATAGCTTAGGTTTTTAAGAGAATCAAGGTCAATTTCTCCGCTCGATACTTTTTTTGCCGCATCTATTATGTATTTTGCGCGAAAGCCACTCCTTATGGGTGCTAAATCTTCAACGCTTAAAGAAGCAAGCTTTTCGGCGCTTGGAAAAGAATATGTTTCTTTTACCGGCTCACCAAAGTTTTCACAAAGTCGGCTTATAATGCCCTTGATACGCGGTATATTATTGTTCTGTGATATTATAAATGAGCATAGCGCTTCAAAAGGCTCTTGCCTTAATATTCTGATACCGCTTGCAAACGATGCCGCTAACCTTAATGTTTCATTTGATGAGAAACTGTCAATTACCGCACTGTAATCACGCGGCAGGTCAAAATAATCCGACCAGAAATCAGAAAAATCACGCTCGCTTGAACCCGTTATAATTATATCACCGTTGTCGTTATACAGTTCTATATATTTGCCGAATGCGACTCCTGACCATACACCTTTATCATTAACACTCCAGCGGAAAGCCTGACCGCAGTCAAGTGTTTGAGCTAAGTCAAAGTTCTTAACATTTTTAATACGGATTGCATTTTTTTCGTAAACAATATCGTTCATTATGTCACCCCTGATAGATTTATTATAAATGCATCAGTTCTACTTTACAAGACAAATTTAGTATGCTTTCGATATGATTTGACAAAAAATGCCTGTTTTTTTAAGTTTTTAAGTTGACATAAAACAATAAATTGCAACCAATGTTTAAATAATATTTCCGAAAAACAGGCGCTTTTTCAACTTTTCCACCGAGTTATCCACTTTTTTATGTTAACTTTGAATTTTTGAATAAAGCCAATAAAAATTGCCAAAAATACCATATATTTAGTTTGAAAGGCGGTATCGTGTTGGTTAAAGGAGTAAATAAGACGGTAATTGAAGTTAACAATACAGGCAGTAAAATTTTTGACAGAATAGTTTTCTATGTAACGGCTCAATATGGTAATTTATCCGCGAAAGAACTGATGAAAGCTACCGAAAACTTTACATTTCAGTTTGATAAGCGTTCAGGTCGCGGTTATAAAAAGTTACGCCGAAGAATGCTCAGAAAAAGAATTTTTAAAGCATTGCTTTTTTCGTTTATAACTTTGTCAATTGCTGCGGCGGTATTTTTTACGGTAAGAATACTAACTTGAGTAACACCGATAGTGCTTGCATTTAACCGAGGTTTATTGTATAATAGCCTCGGTGATTTTATGAAGAAAATCTTTAATCAGTCTTTAAAACTGTTTTTTTCTCTACTGTTTTCCTGCTTTGCTTCATTTATGATAGCAATATCATTTGCTGTCATCCTTTCGAGTGCGTCGCAGTGGGTGTTTTATACACTTACGCAGGTATTCAACCTCATAGTTCTCATAACTGTCATTTGGCAGGTTGTTTATTATATGGGATTTCGCGATAGCAATATGGTGCGTACAGGTCATATGAAAGAGGATTTGTACAAAGGCTTCAAAATCGGTGCTATTGCACAGGTACCGTGGTTTGTATTTCTTATAGCATCGGTGGTTTTAAATCTGAGATTTTCGATTTACCGCATATTTAACAGTGCGTATTATTGGCTTGTAACTGCAATTGCCGGTACGTTTAAAGGTAAGGAAATAGCTGCAATAACTATGGGCAATATAGGCGTATTTAAAATTATACTTTTTGCGTTGGTGTTGCTTATTGTTCCGGTAATCTCCGGCGTTATTTATGTTCTCGGATATAAGGGAATTGATATTTTTTCAAAATTTATTTACAAAAAAAATAAGGGGAAATAAGATATGGCTGGTTTTTTCGGTTTTTTTAATTACGCTAAAGAAGGACCGGGAATTGATAAGGATGCCCCAAAAAAGAAAACTTTTATAATCTTTTTTGAGATGCTTAAAATTAACTTTTGGAAGTTTATACCTATAAGTCTTGTGTATCTGCTTATAAGCCTACCGGTTTTAACAAACGGTCTTGCCAACGCGGGTATTACAAATGTTGCAAGGAATACCGCAAGGGATAAGCACTCGTTTGGTATGAGTGATTTTTTTGAAACTGTAAGGAAAAATTGGAAACAGTCGCTCATAGCGGGTATAGTTAATACAGTAGCAACCCTTTTGATGTTTTTTGCAGGCAGATTTTATTATAATTTGTATGTTGAAGAAAAATCGTTCTTATTGCTTGCGGGTTTCAGCGTTACATTGTCAATTTTATTACTGTTCATTTTTGCAAAGTATTATATGTGGACTATGATTATCACATTTGATTTACCGCTTATGACTGTATATAAAAACAGTTTTAAGCTTGCTATTGCAAACCTTTGGCGCAATCTGCTTCTCGGAATACTGCTTCTGATTACTTATGCGGTTTACTTTGTTGTTATATCCTTGCTGCCGTATCTTATAGTTTGGGTTATTATGGGCTTTTTGGCTGTATGCACTTTGCCGACTTACAGATTCTTGATGATACAGTTTGTAGCCTTCCCGGCAATCAAAAAATATATGATAGATCCTTATTATGAAGAACATCCCGACCTTGATATTGAAAAGCGAAGAAATTTAGGATTAATTGATTAGTTTTAATAATTATATTACCTCCCGTCATAAAATTTATGCGGGAGGCTTTTTTATGATTTGCAGAATTGACGAAATGAAAAACAAGCAGGTCGTATGCGTAAAAGACGGTTGTGTTTTAGGTTATATTTCTGATATAGAGCTTGATACCGAAAAAGGCACGCTCACATCGATAATAATTTACGGCAGGCTTCGATTTTTCGGACTTTTAGGTAGGGAGGACGACATTGTTATTCCTTATGACGATATTAAAGTAATAGGTGCTGAAACAGTGCTTGTTTCCACAACGGTTAACTTAAAACTTCACGATTCAAGGGGAAAAAAGCAATTCACAAGCATATAATTTGTGCAAAATACACAAAATCATAGCAAAAATATCTCTATATGTTTCGGAAAATAAACAAAAAACTGTTGAAAATTCGTTGTAATGGTGGTATACTAAACAGAGTGATATTTATATTATTCTAAAGAGGAATAACTAATATGAATGAATTTTTTAAAGATTTTGATTGTTCTGTCAAGAATAATGCATATGAATATTTAGGCGCTTTTTTATCCGGTAACAAGGCGGTTTTTCGTGTTTGGGCGCCAAATGCCGAGAGTGTAAGCGTTGTAGGTGATTTTAACGGCTGGGATGTAAATGCTAACCCTATGTGCAAAATCTGTTGCGGAGTATGGCAGGCTGATATTAATAATATTAAGAACTATGATGTTTATAAATATGCAGTAAAATCGCGGGACGGTAAGGTTATTTTAAAAAGCGATCCTTATGCCCGTCATTTCGAAACTTCACCTTCTAATGCTTCCAAGGTATATTCTTCTGATGATTTTTTATGGAGTGATGATGAGTGGTGCGAAAAGGTTTCAAACAGCAATGTATATGAATCTCCTTTAAATATTTACGAAGTTCATTTAGGTTCCTGGCAAAGATTTGCAGACGGGAACACCTACGATTACGTAACCGCCGCAAAAAAACTCTCGGCGTATGTTAAAAAGATGGGATATACCCATATTGAACTTATGCCTATAACCGAACACCCTTTTGAGGGCTCATGGGGTTATCAGGTGACCGGTTATTTTGCTCCTACATCCCGGTACGGTACTCCGGATGATTTTAAGCAGTTTGTAGATATTATGCATAATAGCGGTATAGGTGTTATTCTTGACTGGGTTCCGGCGCATATGCCAAAGGATGAGTTTGGTCTTTACCGGTTTGACGGTACACCTTGCTATGAATACGCTGACCCGAGAAAAGGTGAGCATAAAGAATGGGGAACTGCCGTTTTCGATTACGGTAAACCCCAGGTTATGAGTTTTCTTATTTCAAGTGCCTGTTTCTGGCTTAAAGAGTATCATATTGACGGGCTTCGCGTTGATGCCGTAGCATCTATGCTTTATCTTGATTACGGCAGGCGTGACGGGGAGTGGATACCGAATTCCTACGGCGGCAGGGAAAATCTTGAAGCGGTGGAGCTTTTAAGACAAATAAACAGCGCTGCTTTCAGCATTAATCCTAATGTTCTTATGATAGCGGAGGAATCTACCGCTTGGCCTCTTGTGACAAGGCCTGCCGATAATGGGGGTCTCGGTTTTAATTTTAAATGGAATATGGGTTGGATGAACGATATGCTCCGCTATATGTCACTTGATCCGTTTTTCAGAAAAGACAATCACGATTGCCTTACGTTTTCATTCTTCTATGCTTTTTCGGAGAATTTTATTTTACCTATATCTCATGACGAGGTAGTTCACGGTAAGTGTTCAATGATCAATAAAATGCCCGGCGAATACGAAGATAAGTTTTCTAATTTACGCGCGTTTTATGCCTATATGATGGGACATCCGGGTAAAAAGCTTTTGTTTATGGGACAAGAGTTTGCCCAATTTATAGAGTGGCGTTATGATGAGCCGCTTGAATGGTTTATGCTTAAGTTTCCCGCACATAAAAATATACAGGATTTTGTCAAAGACCTAAATAAGTTCTATATAAAAAACAGTCCTCTTTGGCAAATCGACTGCTCTTGGGAGGGCTTTGAGTGGGTGTCAAATGACGATAACGCGCAAAGCATAATATCATTTTTGCGTAAAGATAAATCGGGTAAAGAGCTTTTATGCGTTTGTAATTTTGTGCCGGTTGCACGCAAAAACTATAGAATAGGTGCGCCGAAAAAAGGGGTTTATAAGCCGGTATTTTGCAGTGATGATAAAAAGTACGGCGGTAAAACCGAAACGCTTTCACCGGTAGCAAGCGAGCCAATACCAATGCATGGATTTGATAATTCAATTTCACTTGATATACCGGCTATGTCGGTAACTTTCTATAAAATTTCAAAGGCAAATAAAAAATAAAAACTGGAGATGTTTTTGTGGTAAGAAAAAAATGTGTTGCGATGCTGCTTGCCGGAGGTCAGGGAAGCAGACTCGGTGTTTTAACGGCGAAAATTGCAAAACCCGCAGTGCCGTATGGCGGAAAGTACAGAATTATTGATTTTCCGCTATCAAATTGTATTAATTCCGGTATAGACACCGTAGGAATACTTACGCAGTATAAACCGCTTGAGCTTAACGATTATATAGGCTCGGGTAAAGCTTGGGATCTTGACAGGCTTTCGGGAGGCGTGCATATCCTGCCTCCTTATCAGGGACAAAAGGGCGGAGACTGGTATAAAGGAACGGCAAACGCCATATATCAGAATATTGAGTTTATAGAGAGATATGATCCGGAATATGTGTTGATACTCTCGGGTGACCATATTTATAAAATGGACTATTCTAAAATGATAAATCAGCATGTTAAAACCGAAGCGGCATGCACAATCGCTGTATTGGAAGTCCCGTTTGATGAGGCAAGCAGATTTGGTATTATGAATACTAATCCTGACGGTAGCATTTATGAGTTTGAAGAAAAGCCGAAAAATCCAAAGAGCAACCTTGCATCAATGGGTATCTATGTATTTTCTTGGGATAAGCTTAAAAAATATCTTATGCAAGATGAAAATAATGCTGATTCTTCAAATGATTTTGGTAAAAATATTATTCCCGAGATGTTAAATTCGGGCGAAAAATTGCAGGTATACAGATTTGCGGATTATTGGAAAGATGTAGGTACAATAGATTCTCTCTGGGAAGCAAATCTTGATCTTCTTAATCCGAGAATAGATCTTAACTTGTCCGATCCTAACTGGCGGATATATTCTCGCGCCGGTCAATTTGCACCGCAGTATATTTCTGATGAGGCCGTTGTGGAGAATTCGCTTATAACGGACGGTTGCGAGGTTTACGGTAATCTCGATTATTCAATACTATTTGAAAATGTAACAGTTGAACCTGGCGCACAGGTGGATTATTCGCTTGTAATGCCGGGGGCTGTAATTAAAAAAGGCGCTAAGGTCAGATACTCAATAATTGCGGAAAACGCGGTTGTAGGTGAGAATGCCGAAGTAGGAGTTTTGCCGGAAACCGTATCGCCGGATGAATTCGGCATTTCAGTTGTGGGTGATAATATAAACATCGGTGCAGGCGCTAAGGTAGGGCCTAAAGAAATGATAACCGAAGATGTAAAAGAGGGGGCGGAAATATGAGACCATCTGCAGTATCAGGTATAATTTTTGCAAATTCAAGGGATGAGGCAGTAGGCAGGATGACTAATTTTCGCTCTATGGCATCTCTTCCTTTCGGCGGCAGATATCGAATTATAGATTTTTGCCTTTCAAATCTTGTTAATGCAGGTATCACAAATGTCGGTATAATAACAAAGGCAAATTACAGATCGCTTATGGATCATATAGAAAGCGGCGCTTTTTGGGATCTTGACCGCAAACGCGGCGGTGTGCATCTTTTGCCGCCATTTAATATTAGTGGCGCCCGCCGTTATCATGGATATGTTGAGGCGCTGTACGGCGCTATGGATTTTCTTAATCGTTGCAATTCCGAATATATAGTACTTTGTGACGGTTGTGTTGTTGCAAATGCGGATATTGCTTCTGCGGTAGATTTTCATATAAACAAAAATGCTGATATAACCGTGGTTTATCGCACAGGTGAAAAAGTCAGGAAGGCAAAAAATATGATGGCTATGACGATCGATAATGATGACCGTTTGGTATCTGTCAGCTTTCCGAGCGAAATATCCTCCGATGAACTCAGCAGTTTGGGAATACTTATTTTCAAGCGAGATTTGCTTATTGAGCTTGTGAATAACGCTTATGAAAACGGCGGCAGGAATATAGATGTGGATATAATTGCAGACCGTGTTAACGACCTTAAAATTTACGGATTCAGGCATAATGGCTTTTCTGCTATTATGACCGATATGAAAGCCTATACAGATGCTAATATGAGTTTGCTTAATAAGGATGTCAGAACAGATCTGTTTAACCCGAAGAGGCGTATTATGACTAAAAACCGTGACGATATGCCTACGCGTTATGGTACAAGGGCGGATGTTAAAAATTCTTTTGTAGCGGATGGATGTGTGATTGACGGTGAAGTTTCCGGCAGTATACTTTTCAGAGGCGTTACGGTTAAAAAAGGTGCTGTTATTAAAAACTCAATTATAATGCAGGATTGTATTATCGGTGAAAATGCGGTACTTAACGATGTTATATGCGATAAAAGTGTTACGGTGAGCAATAATACCATGATTAAGGGTACTTTTGATTCGGCGCTTTATATTGAGAAAAATCAAGAGCTTTAGGAGAATATTAATATGAAAGTTTTATTTGCGGCAAGTGAGGCACTTCCTTTTGCAATGTCAGGTGGACTTGCTGATGTGGCAGGCGCACTCCCGAAGGCATTAAGACACAGGCTTATCGGTTGCAGAGTAATTATGCCGCTTTACAGTACTATAAGTGAAGAGCTTAAAAATAAAATGAAGTTTATATGCCATATAACCGTGCCGGTTTCATGGCGGCGGCAGTATTGCGGTGTTTTTGAAGCGCATATTGACGGTGTTATTTATTATCTTATAGATAATCAGTATTATTTTAAGCGTGACGGGCTTTACGGTTTTTATGACGATGCAGAGCGGTATGCATTTTTCTCTCGTGCTGTGCTTGAAGTTATCCCTTATATAGGCTTTACTCCCGATATTATTCACTGCAACGATTGGCAGACGGCTATGATACCTGTATACCTTAATGAGATGTATAGGTCTGATGAGCGGTATAAAAACATTAAAACTGTATTTACGATACATAATATTCAGTATCAAGGAAAATACGGTATGGAGTTATACGGTGATGTGTTAGGACTCCCTGATGGCAGGGAAAGTATAGTTGAATACGATTCCTGCGTTAATCTTATGAAGGGGGCTATTCAGTGTTCTGATAAGGTGACTACGGTGTCCCCTACCTATGCAAAGGAGATTTTAAGCCCGTATTATTCTCACGGTCTCGATGATATTTTAAAGCAGTTTACCTATAAGCTTACCGGCATTGTAAACGGTATAGATACAGATGTTTATAATCCGGAAACCGACCCGGCAATATTTAAAAATTATACCGTAGATACAATAAGGAATAAGGCTGTTAACAAAGAGGAACTTCAAAAACAGATGAATTTGCCGGTTAAATCCGTACCGATTATAGGCATGGTAACACGCCTTGTAAAACATAAGGGATTAGATCTTGTGAAATGTGTTTTTGAGGAATTGTTAAAAGCAGACTTGCAATTTGTGATTTTAGGCTCCGGCGAGTGGGAGTTCGAAACATTTTTCTATGATATGGCAAAAAAACATCCCGATAAGGTGGCGCTGAAGCTCGGATTTGATGCCACCCTTGCCCATAGGATTTATGCTGGTGCCGATATTTTCTTGATGCCGAGTCAGAGCGAACCCTGCGGACTTGCTCAAATGGTGGCGTTGCGTTACGGAACAGTACCGATAGTCAGGAAAACCGGCGGTCTTAACGATACCATTTCGGATAGCGGTGACGGTTTGGGAAACGGTTTTACATTCGCCGATTTCAACGCTCACGATATGCAGAATGCCGTTTGGCGTGCAGTTGGCGGTTATGGAGATAAAAAAGGCTGGAATGTTTTGCGAACAAGGTGTATGAAGTGCGATAACAGTTGGGGTGCTTCTGCAAGGGCTTATATAGGACTATATAGGGAACTTGTAGGAAAATAGTGTTGAAAATATGTTTTACGGCTCACAAGTGTTCTGATATGAACGCTTGCGAGCTTTTTCACATAGACTGTAATAAAAAAGTTTTTTGTTGTGTTTAGAAAAAGTAAAAACGGGCAAAAATACTGATAGAACAGTTCGGAGTGTGAAATAACAATGAATGTAAAACGCGGAGAAATATACTATGCTGATTTAAGCCCTGTGATTGGTTCTGAGCAGGGGGGTATCAGGCCGGTACTTATAGTCCAAAATGATGTTGGGAATAAATACAGTCCTACTGTTATCGCTGCTGCAATAACCAGTCAACAGGATAAAAGCAACCTTCCCACACATATAAATTTAAGTGCTTCAGGCAGTGGACTGTCGAAGGATTCGATAGTTTTGCTTGAACAGGTGCGTACAATAGATAAAACCCGGCTTAAGGAGAAAATGGGCACGCTGGACAACAAATCTATGAATATGGTGGACAAGGCAATATCAGTCAGCTTCGGTCTTAATTAAAACAGCTTGACATTTCCGCCAAATTAAAGTAAAATAAGTTGGTCTTAAAAGACCGATTAAGCGGGTGTGGCGGAACTGGCAGACGCGCTAGACTTAGGATCTAGTGTCCATGACATGCAGGTTCGATTCCTGTCACCCGCACCATGTTGAGTGTTCATAACGCAAGTGAGTTATGGACACTCAGTTTTTCTATATATTCAAGTTATCTGGTTTTCGTATGTATGTGAGCAGGCTCGGTGAGTTTGTTCGTTTTTCTTTTTCAGCCGATAGCAACGGTTACGCATCTTTCAAAAGTGCGTAACCCACTATGACACTTTCAGCTGTGCTGCAAAGATGTCACTCATGGGCTCTTCGAGATTTAATATTGCCATTTTTGTATGTGGTGTGCTATACTATTGTTGCGACGCAACTTAATATGCACTTGTCATGGGTGTTTTTTACTATTTGGTAAAAATGCACTCTCTTTTCCGCATTCATGATAAGCGTTGGAAGTTGTGTCGCAGCAATCGGAGTTGTGCATTTTTCGGTGCGTAGCTTCGGCATAATCTGCGGGGAATTGCCGCGCGATCCGAGCCGGGCAGTGGGGAAAGTAATCTCCGCTGATAAACTTTTTTCCTCTGAAAAACAAGAAGGTAAGCTTAATTATAAAGAGGCGTTTCTTAATCCGCCGTATGGAGTAAACTGCAACGAAGAGGATTTTGCGCGAGTAAACGCGGCTCTTTTCCCTAACGGAACAGAAGAACTCGATGTATATGAATGGAGTACGGACTGGTCGAAATATTTTGACGACGGTCACGAGTGGTGGGGTACGCTGTGCTTTACGGTTTATGATAAAACACTTAACCGTTTTGCGGTAATTATGGCGTCCGCAACGGATTGAGCCGGATATCCTGAAAAACAGTGTAATAATCGGAAAAAGGGGGTAAGCAAAATGAGCGTGGCAAAAAAGGCGCTTGCCAGGCTGGTGCTATATTACCTGTTGCTTGCAATAAATATTATTCCCTGTGCGAGTATCCTTCCCGATGTGTTTCCTACGCGTAATGTATCTACATTGTATCTGCTTATCCTTTCCGCGTGCCTTATAAGGTACTATTCCTATCGCGTGTCGGGCAGCGGCGCATTGCCGCTTATGATGAAGTTGCTTTCCTGGATGGAGTTTCTTCTGATACTGCTTCGCGGCGTTAAATACAGCGTCTTTGCCGGCGTGGGCGTTTTGGCGCGGCACACCTGGTATCTTTACTATGTGCCTATGCTCCTTATTTCCTTGTTTTTCTTCTATATTTCACTGGTTGTATCACCCGAGGGCAATTTGCGTTTTCCCAAAAAATGGCTCTGGACCGCGGTAATCACCGCCGTTTTCATATTGCTTGTGTTGACTAATGATTTGCACCGGTCTGTTTTCCGCTTCAAACCCGGATTTGCAAATTGGGACAATGATTATTATTACGGAATACTGTTTTATATAATAACTTTTTGGCAATATTTTCTTTATATTGCGGCGGTGCTTATTCTCGGAGTCAAGTGCCGTATCGGAAGCTCTAAAAAGAACGCATGGCTTACCGCCATACCTTTCTTTATCGGTATTTTGATGAGTGTGCTTCTTGTTACCGGCAGGATGCCTGTAATAAACGGCTCTTATATAATCGAGTTTCCCGAAGCGCTGATGTTCATGGTTGCTGGGGTGCTTGAATGTTGTATGCAGATAGGGCTGATTCCCACAAATAAGAGCTATGGTAAGTTTTTCAGTATTCTGTCTATTTCCGCGCAGATAACCGACCGCGAGGGTAAACCGGTATACCTTTCAGAGTGTGCCGCGCCTCTTAAAAAAGAGCAGTTTTCAATGCCGGACGGCGCGCGGATAGATGAACATACCGTACTGCATAAAATGAAGTTGCCCGGCGGCTTTGGCTTTTGGCAGGATGATTTGACAGAGCTTGATAATTTGAATTGTCAGCTTGAAGAGGCAAAAGAGGCGTTAGCGCAGGAGGCGGAGCTTACAAGGCTTAAAAATGAATTAAGGGAAAAAGAAATCAAAATAGAACAGCGCACAGCCGTTTATGATGAAATTGCCAGGCATACACGCCGCCAGTCGGAGGCAATATCCGCTCTGGCGGGGCAGGCGCGGTTATCGGATGACCCGGCGATTAAAGAGGCAAATCGCAATCGCATCACATTGCTTGCGTCTTATATAAAACGCTATGCAAATCTTATGTTGATGGCATTTGAAAGCAAAACAATCGAAACAGGCGAATTGGGACTTTCCTTTTCCGAGGTGCTTCGATATCTTAATATTTCCGGCATACCGGGTGAGCTTCTCAATACGGCGCAGGGCGGAATTCCAAGTGAGGCGGCGCTTTCGGTTTTTGAGGCGTTCGGAGCCCTTATTCTTGATAATATTATGTTTTTAAAGGGCGTGTTTATAAATCTTTCGTCGGGAGAAGGCACAATTTTTAAATTTACTCTTGAAAACCTCAAAGCACCGCTTTCAGATGAAGAAAAAGAGCGGCTGGCCCGTTCGGGCGTTACTTGCGATACAGTATGTGAGGATGGCGTTACTTACCTCAGCCTTTCGCCTACCGGAAGGAGGGAGGCCGTATGATATCCGTATTAAATATGTCAGAGCTTAACCGGTCGTTTTTCTCGCTTTGGACATTGTTGCTTTGCATTATATGTATTTTCAGTATGATTATTTCGGTTACTCAAAAAAGGTACCGCTTCGCCGCAATTTCGCTGATTCCTTTTTTCTGCGGTTATTTTATGTGGCAGGCGCTTTTCGATGTTCATCTGGCAGGCGGCGGAAGCGATATTTCGGTTATAACCCGGCGGCTTTGCAGATTTTCTCCTGCAGTCTGGGTTTCGGCACTGCTCGTGCTGACCGCGGCGGCGGTTGCCGCGTTGTTGCTTTGTGTCCGCTATGGTAAGCGCAGTATTACGCCTAATGCCGTAAAGCAGTGTCTTGACAGTATACCCTGCGGCGTATGTTGCTTTAGTGATAACGGAATGGTACTCTTTTCGAATGTTTGTATGAGAAATCTGTGCGTAGCCGTCACAGGCGGCAGACTGTTTAGCGGCAAACAGTTTTATGAAGCGGTAGGCAATTCCGTTTTAATGGTTGAAGGCAGGCGTTGGTGCTTTACCTGCCGCGATATCCTGCTTGACGGCGAGCGTTTGCATGAAATGACGGCTTCCGATGTCACGGCGGAATATGCCAAAACAGAGGCGCTTGAAAGGGATAAAGCCGAGCTGTCAAAGCTTAACATTGAGCTTAAAGAATACACTCTCGGTATAGACGATGCCGTAAGGCGTAACGAAATATTACAGGCAAAGGTAAATATCCACGATGAAATGAACCGCCTTATGCTTTCCACACAGGCGGCGAAAATCGGCGGCGCTCAGGATGAAAACAATATTTTTTCGTTATGGGAACGAAACGCTCTCCTTTTGTGTATGGAGGCTGAAAGCGCGGAGGACGCAAGCGCCGTAAGCCGGATTACAGACCTTGCAAAGGCGCTTAATATAAAGCTTTTGTGGGACGGTGTTCTGCCGCCGGCGCTTTACGGAGCGAGAAAAAATTTATTTTTCTCGGCGGCGCGCGAGGCGATAGCTAACGCCGCAAAGCATTCCGGAGCGGGGAAAATGGAAATTTCATTTGAGGAAACGAACGGTTATACTTATTGCCGCTTTACTAATGACGGACGCGTTCCTTCAGGCGAGGTGCGCTTTGCCGGGGGACTTTACAATCTTTCCGTGCTTGCAAAAAAATACGGCGCTGTTGTTTCCGTAAATACGGATAAGGATTTCACGGTCGAGTTGCGCTTTGAAAATGAGCCTGCGTAACAGTAGCTTTAATTAAACAGTAATAAGGAGGGCGACAGATTGCCTTACAATGTACTTATAGTAGAGGACCAGGATATTCCGCGCGAGCTTTTTGAAATATATATAAAGTCAAGCGGTATTTTTAATCATCTGCTGTCAATTCAGAGCGCTTCCGCGGCGCTCTCGGTTTGCCGAAATAACAAGGTAGATTTGATACTTATGGATGTAATGACAGAGCTTGAAAGCAGCGGACTTGGCGCGGCGCAGGAAATAAAATCACAGTTCCCCGATATAAAAATCATAATAGTAACATCCATGCCTGAATACTCATGGCTTGGCAGGGCAAGGGAAATAGGTGTGGACTCCTTTTGGTATAAGGACGGGCAAAAGGACAGTATCCTCGATGTTATGAAACGCACTATGGCAGGTGAGCATATCTATCCGGACAGTACGCCTCTCATATCAATAGGCAACGCAACAAACCACGATTTCACCAAAAGGGAGCTTGATGTTCTGAAAGAGCTTACCACAGGCGATACCAATGCGGAAATCGCAAAACGGCTGTTTATTTCGGTGCCTACGGTTAAAAGCCATATCGGGCACCTTATGGAGAAAACGGGATTTAAAACCCGTACCGAGCTTGTATCCGAGGCAAGGGGGCTCGGTATCGTTATAAAAGAAAAAACGCAATAAACCACCTAACGGTTTAAGCGGTATAAAACGGCGGGCGGATGTTTAAACATCCGCCCGCCTGATGTCTGAAATCTAATATATCATCCTTTTGGCTGATGTTTGCAATAAAATAATACTTTATAATATATGCGGATCGTTATATCTTAAAAAAGGGGATAGATAGGATGAAAAAAAGAATTTTAAGCATTTTACTTTGCGCGGCGCTTGTCTTCGGCGCCCTGCCTTTAGGGCTGTTCACCTTCACGGCGGCGGCTGACACCGTACCGGAACTTACAAACCTTGTCGGCAGGTGGGACGGTGACAACTACTACATCACCTTTGACAAGGTCGAAGGAGCCGTTAGGTACAATTTCAACTGGAGCATGACCCAGGGTACCACCCTGTACCAAAGCTCTTTTGAATTGGCAGATAAAATTACCTGCATTATTACAAAACCCTATTTTTACATAAACGCCAGCGCCCCTTACTGGGTAAATATAGATGTAAAAGATAAGTACGGCGACAGCATCGCGCACTCTTATCACAGCATAAAATCCCCATACGAAAAGGTGCTTGGCTATCCCGGAAACCTCTATCTTTCGCCTACGGGGGTACTTGTTTTCGACCCGGTCGAAAACGCCGAAACCTACGAAGTACGCCTGGAGTATAACTATACTCACCTTAAAACCTATTTTGTTTCGGGTAATAACCCATGTGTTGATATGAGCGAATGGGTTAATTCCGATAAAGAAGGCAAGGTATTTTCGGTGAGAATTACAAGCATTGCCGCGGAGCGTTACGGCAAGTACCGCGAAAGTGATACCGGTAGTAAAGGTTTAAAATATTCGGCTTCTAACCCACTCGGCGGAACGGTCACAATCAACTCCGACCGCACGGTTACCTGCGGCCATTACCTTAAATATCTTAACGAGCGTACAAGCACGCCGCTGCATCTTCAGTGGCAGCACTATGATTCGGACGCCGAAGATATCGAAAACGCCTGGGTAAATATTACCGAATCGCAAAAGGCAAGCTACCCGGTACAGGAGCTGCGCGTTATCGTTACCGCTGACG
>CACXEV010000090.1 GCA_902766755.1 Oscillospiraceae bacterium
AACTTCTGTGCCCCTTTCATGGGCTAAGCCAGTATTCACCCCTTATAGGGGTGGTGCATACCACCGGTTTACCGGTGGTTATGATTTATTCGCTTTCGAGTATTTCCTCAGGTATATTCATAATGGTACTGTTTCCGCCCTGGACCGCCGGGAGCTTACCATCCCACTTTTCAATGAACTGCTTTTTAATTATCTTGTCCGTCAGTTCTTGATTAAGAAGCTGGTTTGCTTTGGCTTCTGCTTCAGCCTCGGTAACCTTGACCTCGGCTGCCGCCTGAGCATTGGTTATCTTGGTTTGCTTTTCGGTTTCGGCTTTGAGAAGCTGCTGTTGAGCTACCTGCTTTTCCTCAATAGCGGTTATAAACGCCTCGGTAAAATCAAAATCGATTATATTAACATCGGTAACATAAAGGCCAATATCATTAAGCTTTTCGTTTAGTCCGGTAACCAGCCCGTCAGATATAAGCGCTCTGTTAGTAACGCTTTCTTCGGCTGTATATTTTGCGACTATCGCTTTTAAAACTTCATTTACCGCCGGAGTTACAAGTACATTTTCATAATCGGCGCCTATGTTTTTATAGATACTGTATGACTTTGCGGTATCAACTCTGTAATTCACAGCAAGGCGAGTGCTTACAGTTTGAAGGTCTTTTGAAAAAGCCTCGGTTTCAACATCGAGCTTACGAATGCGGTTATCAATCTTTACAACCTTCTGAACTATTGGAATTTTAATATGTATTCCCTCTTGCAAAACATTCGGACTTACCTTACCGAGTGTTACCACAACGCCTGTATGACCCGGTGATACTATTGCCATTGAGCCAAACACTAAAAATGCGCCAGCCAACACGCATATAGCTATTATAACTATCTTTTTAACAATTTTCGCCTGCATAATTAAACCTCCACAATTTGTTTAAGAAATTATATAACAGTAATCAGTAATTGTCAATATAATATCCAATTATGAAATAGCCTGTGAGATACTGTAATTACATCGAATAGTGTGCGGCAAAAGATTAAAACTTCCAAGCTATATTACCGTCTTTGACGGTAGTAACTGCGCGAAGCGCAATATAACTCGCCGCAGGCGAATATAACTGAAAAAACCTGATTTGGTAAACAAATCAGGTTTTTTCTGGTGACCCATCGGGGATTTGAACCCCGGACACCTTGATTAAAAGTCAAGTGCTCTGCCAACTGAGCTAATGGATCAAATGGACAACGGTATTATTATATCAATACATACTACCGTTGTCAAGGAAAAAATCGGTTTTTTTAAATTATTTATTTAACAACTATATTAACTATTCTACCCGGGATATACAACTCTTTAACAATAGTTTTTCCGGACAAAGCCTCTATAACCGCCGGCTGTTGCTTTGCAAGGGACAACGCATCATCAGAAGTTATATCCGGCGAAATATCAATGCGCGCGCGAACCTTACCGTTTATCTGCACGGCAATCTGAATTTTGCTGTCAACGCACTTAGCTTCATCATATTCAGGCCACGATGTGCCGTTTAACATACCGTCAAATCCGGCAATCTGCCAAATCTCCTCTGTTATATGAGGAGCAAAAGGATTAAGCAGTATTATAAAGTCTTTAAGCTCTCTTCTGTTGATTTTGCCGGTTGCGGTAACACTGTTAAGCAGTGACATAAGCGCGGCAATAGCCGTGTTCATTTTAAGATTTTCAATATCCTCGGATACCTTTTTGATAGTCTTGTGGAAATCGGCTTCAAGCTCTGCTCTGTAATTGTCTCCGTCTATAAGACAATCAGTAAGTGAGAACACCTTATCGAGAAAACGCTTACTGCCCTTAATTGAGGACTGGCTCCACGGTGCCGCCTTTTCAAAGTCGCCTATAAACATCTCATAAACGCGCATTGTATCCGCGCCGTAATCGCGGACTATCTCATCCGGGTTTACTACATTTCCGCGTGACTTCGACATCTTTTCGCCGTTCTCACCCAAAATCATACCGTGGCTTGTGCGTTTAGAATACGGCTCGGGATTAGGCACTACGCCGATATCATAAAGGAAATGATGCCAAAAGCGGCTATATAATAGGTGAAGGGTTGTATGCTCCATACCGCCGTTATACCAATCCACCGGGCACCAATATTCGAGTGCTTCCTTAGATGCCAACTCTTTATCATTATGGGGGTCACAGTAGCGAAGAAAATACCAGGATGAGCCTGCCCACTGAGGCATAGTATCGGTTTCCCTTGTAGCCTTACCGCCGCAATGCGGACAGGTTGTGTTTACCCAATCGGTCATTTTAGCAAGGGGGGACTCGCCGGTATCGGTAGGCTCATAGGACTCAACATTCGGAAGAGTAAGCGGCAATTTGCTTTCAGGAAGCGGCACCCAACCGCATTTTTCGCAGTAAACCATAGGTATCGGCTCGCCCCAATAGCGCTGGCGCGAAAATACCCAGTCACGGAGTTTATAATTAACCTTTTTAGCGCCTATTCCCTTTTCTACAAGCCACTCCTGCATTTTAAGCTTTGCATCTTCAACGCTCAGCCCGTCAAGGAAACCGGAATTTACCATAACGCCTGTTTCACAATCGGTAAACGCTTCTTTGGTTATATCTCCGCCGGATACTACCTCAATAATCGGAATACCGAATTTTTTAGCAAACTCATAGTCACGCGTATCGTGAGCCGGAACCGCCATAATCGCGCCGGTGCCGTAAGAAATAAGTACATAATCCGAAATATAAATCGGTATCTGCTTATCATTCACGGGGTTAATTGCCATAACGCCTTCGAGCTTCACGCCGGTTTTTTCCTTGTTTAGCTCGGTACGCTCAAAGTCAGACTTTTTAGCCGACTCCTCAACATACCTTTTAACCTCATCGTAATTGGTAATTTTATCCGCCCATTTTGAAACTAACGGATGCTCAGGCGAAATAACCGTGTAAGTAGCGCCGAACAGTGTATCCGCACGGGTGGTAAACACCTCAAACTCATCGCCGAAAGTAGTTTTGAATTTAAGTTGTGTACCGTAAGAGCGACCAATCCAGTTTCTCTGTTGAGTTTTTACACGCTCGATATAATCTACATTTTCAAGACCTTCAAGCAGTTTTTCGGCATAATCCGTAATTTTAAGCATCCACTGACTTTTTTCGCGATGAATGGTTTCAGTACCGCAACGCTCGCAAGCGCCGTTTACAACCTCCTCGTTTGCAAGAACGCATTTGCATGACGGACACCAGTTTACCGACATTTTTTTCTTATAAGCAAGACCTTTTTTATAAAGCTGCAAGAATATCCACTGCGTCCACTTATAATAGCTCGGGTCGGTTGTATTTACTTCCCTATCCCAATCAAAAGAAAAGCCCAACGATTTAAGCTGGCGCTTAAAATTCGCAACGTTGTTTTCGGTTACAACAGACGGGTGTATATGATTTTTAATAGCAAAATTCTCGGTAGGCAAACCGAAAGCATCCCAACCCATAGGATACAAAACATTATAGCCCTCAAGTCTTTTTTTACGAGCCACAATATCAATCGCGGTATATGAACGCGGATGACCTACATGAAGCCCCTGCCCTGACGGATACGGAAATTCCACAAGACCGTAAAACTTAGGCTTTGAATAATCGGTTCCTGCGGCAAATGTTTTGTTATCATCCCAAATTTTTTGCCATTTCTTTTCAATCGCACTGAAATCATACTTCATTTTCTTAAACCTCGCTGTCAATTATATCGCTTAAATCAATAATTTCACCGTCACTCCATATATGGTCAAGTCCATAAAACTCACGCATTTCGGGAGTGAAAATATGCACTATTACCGAACGGTAGTCAAGCACTATCCAGCCGGATGACTTGCCCTCTATATGATGCGGATTTTCGCCTTTAATACCAAGCGCCTGCTCTACCTCATCAGTAAGTGAGCGAACATGTGTATTTGATGTGGCAGTAGCGATTAAAAAGTACTCCGCAAGCGAAGTAAGGTTTTCAATCTTTATCGCTGTTATGCCCTCTCCTTTTTTATCGTCAAGCGCCTTTGCCGCTATTTTTACAATCTCTTCAGCCTTCATTTTTTAGTCCTTTCAAAACAATAAAGTTGTAAGCGGAAACTGTATCGGGGTGTATTGCCGCACCCTTTTCTATCAGTTCGTTTATTGTGTATTTAAGCGCATACATCAGTGCCTCATCCTCTGATTTATCAACAAACCTTCGCATAACATCAACATCTTCATAATCCCTGTCAGCCGAAGTGAAATCGGCAAGATAAAGGACAGTTTGCAGCTTTGTCATATCAGCGCGGGCGGTTGTATGATAACGAATAGCTGATACTATTTCCTCATCATCAACATCTAAATAGTGCTTTACATAAGCAGAGCCGGAAATGGCGTGCCATAACTTTTCTCCGCTTTTTTCAACATCGGTTAAGATTATATCAAAAGCACCGAAAATTTGCAAGTGCTCTGCGGCGGTAGAATTTTTTGTTATATCATGCAAAAGACCTGCAAGATAAGCCTTATTCTCATCCGCTCCATAAAGCCTTGCAAGCCTCCTTGCCTCGTCTGCCACACAAAGAGAATGATAATACCGTTTATCATTAAGTCTCGCCGCAAGCAAAGCCTTGTATTCATCAATTATTTTACTGTTTATAAATTCCTCGTTTATTAACATATTCCCATACCTTTTCCGGTAAATATTCCCGTTTTATATTATTTCTGAGTTCGGTAGAAGATACTTCCGTTATTTTATCCCCTAACACAATAATATTGGTGCCGGATGCCTTAAGCCGCTTAATATCCGATAAAAAAGACTTGCCGTCTCCTCTGTTAACTGCAATAAATGATACCAAATCTTTAAGCACATCAAAACGGTACCAACTGTCAAGTGTTTTTATCATATCTCCGCCGCAGGTAACAAAAAGCTCATCACCCGGATATAGCTTTTTGAGAGCTTTTACAGTATCAATAGTATAACTTTTACCCTCTCGCTCAAATTCTATAAGGCACAACTCTGCCTTGGCAAAATCCTCACATACAATTTGACACATACGAATGCGGTCACTATCATCCACACACAGGCTATATTCCTTATGCGGCGGTATTTTATCAGGAACCAACAGGACCTTATCAAACATATCATTATTGCAAAGTAATGAGAGTATTTCATAATGTCCTATATGAAAAGGATTAAATGTTCCGCCGAAAACAGCTATTTTTGCCATTTATTTCACCAGAATAATCTTTTTGTTATCTTTGTTTTCACGATAAAGAATAAACTTTGAACCAATAACCTGAACAACATCCGAGCCGGTTTTATCGGAAAGAATATCCGCCGCGGCACGAGAATTAAGTTCACAAGTTTCAAGAACACAACATTTTATAAGCTCACGCGCTGCAAGAGCATCATCCGCCTGCTTTATAACCGTATCTATTATACCACCTTTACCGATATGAAGAATAGTATCATAACCGTTTGCCATACCGCGAAGCTGGGCGCGTTGTCTTGAATTTAACATAATATCACCAATTATAAGTATTCTTTCAATTTTTCTTCAAATTTTTTAACCGCTTTACCACGGTGACTGATTTCATCTTTTTTTTCGGCAGGTATTTCGGAAAACTTTCCTATATCGCTTATAAACAGCGGATCATAACCAAACCCTTCGTTTCCCGATTCCGAAAAATCTATATATCCGTTGCACTTATCCTCAACTACAAATTCCCTGCCATCCGGAAAAACACAAGCGATAGCGCAGGTATAATGTGCTGTTCTTTTCTCCATAGGTACATTGCTAAGCTCACTCAACAATTTTCTGTTATTTGCTTCATCGTCTCCATGAACACCGGCATACCTTGCCGAAAAAATTCCGGGAGCGCCGGATAGCGCATCAACACAAAGTCCCGAATCATCAGCAACACTCGGCAGCCCTGTAAAAACAACACCTGCCCTCGCTTTGATAAGCGCATTTTCTATAAAACTCTTACCGTCCTCAACAGGCTCAGGCATAGGGTTTTTAAAATCTTTTTCCGATAATGTTTCATCACCTAACGCCGTAAAAATTCGTTCAAATTCTCTTATTTTACCGGGATTTTTCGTTGCAACAAAAAACTTCACTGTTCATCACCGCCGTCAAATATTCCGTCTGCAAACTCGGTTGCGGAAAACGGCTGAAGATCATCTATTCCCTCACCTACACCGACAAACTTTACGGGAATTGACAGTTCATTATGAATGGCAATAACTATGCCGCCTTTAGCCGTGCCGTCAAGCTTTGTAAGTACAATACCTGTAATATTAGTTACATTTTTAAACTCACGGGCTTGATTTACGGCGTTTTGTCCGGTTGCAGCATCAAGAACCAATAGTGTTTCTTTAGAGGCATCCGGCAACTCACGCTCTATCACGCGGTTTATTTTTGCAAGCTCTTCCATAAGGTCTTTTTTGTTATGAAGTCTGCCGGCAGTATCACAAATAATAACATCAGCGCCTTTTGCTTTTGCAGAAGCAATAGTATCAAATACTACCGAAGCGGGATCAGCACCTTGTGTACTTTTAATAACCGGAACACCGGCTCTTTCTCCCCAGATTTCAAGCTGTTCGATAGCCGCGGCACGAAAAGTATCCGCCGCGCCAAGCACAACCTTTTTGCCGCTTGCCGCAAGTGATGAAGCCATTTTACCTATAGAAGTGGTTTTCCCTACTCCGTTCACACCGATTACAAGAATAATCGACGGTTTAGTGTTAAGGTTAAGTTCAACATCCGTTCCGAGCATTTGAACAATTATTTCTTTTAAAAGTTTTTTGATTTCGGCAGTATCTGTTGCACCTGTTTCTTTAATCTTAGCGCGCAGCATATTGCAAATATCTGTAGAGGTTTTAACACCTATATCGGATGATACGAGGATTTCCTCAAGCTCCTCCATAAAATCTTCGTCAATTTTTGTAAAACTGTTTACAAGAGAAGCTATACCCGATGAAATAGTATTTCTTGTCTTATTAAGACCGTTTTTAATTTTGCTGAAAAAGCCCATTTTATGCTCCTTGGTTTTTAAGTAGTTTCTTTTCAAGCTCTGCAACATCAAGCTCTAAAAGCTTTGTAACGCCCTTTTCCTGCATTGTTACACCGTAAAGCAGATCAGCCGCTTCCATAGTGCCTCTTCTGTGCGTTACGCATATAAACTGAGTGCTAAACTCGCTTCGCTTCATATAATCTGCAAACCGCTCTACATTTATATCGTCAAGCGCAGTATCAACCTCATCAAGGAAACAAAAAGGCGGTGAATTCACCTGCATTATTGAAAAATAAATTGAAAGGGCGACAAGCGCTTTTTCGCCACCTGAAAGTCCGTCAAGACTCGGTACATTTTTGCCGGGTAGTCTTGCTTCAATATCTATACCGCTTTCAAGAACATTTTCAGGGTCGGTCAGGCGCAAATTTGCATTACCGCCGCCAAATAACTCGCTGAATGTTTTTTTGAAATTGGCATTGATTTTCTCAAAACCTACTACAAACAGCTCCTGCATTTGAGAAGTAAGCTGATTTATAAGCTTATGCAGACTTGCCCTTGCCGACTCAACATCGTCAATCTGAGCCTTCATAAAATCGTATCGCTCTTTTACTTCCTTATACTCCTCTACTGCGGAAACATTTACATTACCGAGTAATCGGATTTTAGACTTAATATCAGACAACTGTCGTTTTGCTTCATTAGGCTTGTCTATTTCAATACCGATCTGCTCGGCTTCGCTACGAGTAAGAGAGTATTCGTCATAAAGTCGCCTGATAACATCGTCATACTCCGCTACCATAACTTCTTTACGCTCCGAAAGCCTTGCTATCTCACCCACGATTTTTTCGCGTTCTGAAATACGCTCTTTCTCTCCGGCACGAAGCTCAACACCCATCTTTTCGATGTCATTGCGTTCTTTTAACAGTTTATCTGTATCAAGATTTAATTCGGAAATTTCAATCTTGATATTTTCGATATTATCTTTTGCTTCGGAGATTTCCTCATTGAAGCAATCAATTTTATAGGAAAGTGCGGATATTTCTTCGTTAATTTCCAAGCTTTTCTCTGCCCTGCCGGAAATTGAACTTTCAAGCTCGTTGGCCGATAACAATAAAGACGAAACATCCTTCTCTTTATTGACTATAAGTAGTTTTGCCTGAGTTATGTTCTCAGCCAATATATCACGTTTACCGCTTATATCGTCTCTGCCGCCGCTCATTTTTGAAATTTCAGCTTCTATCGACTTGCGCTCGGTTTCTATACTATCAATATCTTTTGAGGCGCTGTCCCTTAATGTTTCAAGCTCTTTAATTTTATTTTCTCCGCTGTTTCGCTCGGATATTAAGTTATCACGATTTATTGCATTTTCATTTTGCAAATCATCAATTCGCTTTAATTCGGCAAGGGTTCTTATTTTATCCTCATTAGCCGTTTTAAGCTCAGCCTCAACAGCTACAATGTCGGCGTTTACCTGTGACAAAGATGATACGGCAGATTCGTATTCGGCTTTTATATCACTTTCTTTTTCGGTCAGCTTTTCAATTTCTCCGTTTAAGCGTTCAATTTCAGAGCCGCGGCTTAAAAGCCCGGCTTGCTTTACAAGTGAACCGCCAGTAAGAGAACCGCCGAGATTAACTATCTGACCGTCAAGAGACACAACCTTTACCCTGTGCCCGAACTTTTTTGCAATATTAATAGCACTGTCTATATCTTCGGATACGAAAGTACCGGCAAGTAAATGCTTAATTATTTCCGAATATTTTTTGTCGGTTTTGACAAGATCACTTGCAACACCTACAAATCCAAAAAGATCTTCTGCGCCATTAGTACCCTGCTCGCGCGACTTCACGGTTGAAATCGGCAAAAAAGTTGCTCTTCCTAAATTGTTGGATTTTAAATAGTTAATAGCGCGTTTTGCATCTGAATCACTATCAACGATTATATTCTGTATTGCATTTCCAAGAGCCGTTTCAATGGCAATACTGTACTTTTTATCTACACTTATCAGTGATGAAACCGTACCGTGAATTCCTTTTAGTATTCCCTTCTTAGACTCGGAAACAACAGATTTTACCGATTTAGAAAATCCGTCCATATTGTTTTCAAGCTCGGTAAGTATCTGCGCTCTCCTTTTCTTTGTTTCAATATCAATACGAATATTATCTAAATCACTTTTAAGCTTTTCGGCACTTGCCTTTCTGTTCTCAAGCCGCAAATCATAACCCTTGAGGGCATTTTGAGCAGATGTAATACTGTCTTCGCATTTTTTAAGCAAATCTTCTGTTTCCTTAAAATCGGAATTAAACTCTTCCGCCTTTTTATCGGCAGCTGCAATTAATTCGTCTACAATACCGCCGCGCGAACGTATCTCCTCAATTGAAGTATTTGCAGTCGTCATTTTTACACGAGCATCAGAGATTTCAGCGGTTAAAGTATTTAATCTATGTGCCTGTTCTTCAATTTTACGGGAAATTTTTTCACTGTTTAACAAAAGGTCCGCAAGCTCTTTTTCCAAATCCGAAAGCTCTGTTTCTAAAGCCACCTTTTCAAGCTGTATTTTTTCAGCATTTTCGCGCTTAATATTTATCTGTGCCAAAGCGGAAGAATCATCAAGCGTTAACTGATTGCGTTCGGATTTCAAAAGAGCAATTCTTTCATTGCAATGTTCGATTTCTTTCTCTGTAACTGCTATTGAACCGTCAATTTTAACCGATTCTTCGTTTTTTGAAACTATCTTTGCGCGTATTTCTTCAATTTTCGTTGTTATTGCGGCAAAACGCGCTGTATTCTGCTCATTTTGAACATCAAACTCACTAAGAGCATTCTCTATTTGATTATATCTTAACTGTGCCGCGGCAATTTTGCTTTCCTGCGTTCTTAATGCATCCTTTGAATTATTAAGAGTATAAAGCCAGAGCCCTATTTCAAGTTTCTTCTTCTCGTCCGCAAGTTCTAAAAATTGCTCTGCTTTATCGCTTGCCTCCTTTAAAGGTCCAACTCGCGACTCCAGCTCGCCCATAATATCTTTTAGTCTTAAAAGGTTGTCTTCAGCCGCCGCCAATTTTCGTTCCGCATCAATTTTCCTATAACGGTATTTTGATATACCAGAAGCCTCTTCGAATATATCACGGCGCTCGTCAGATTTTGTACTTATAATATTGTCGATTTTCCCTTGTCCTATCATTGAGTAACCGTCACGGCCAAGTCCGGTATCCATAAAAAGCTCATTGATATCCTTAAGCCGAACAGCGACATTATTAATAAGATATTCACTTTCGTGGGAACGATAATATCTTCTGGTTATGGAAATTGAATCATTGTCAAAGGAGAGAGAGCGGTCACTGTTATCAATATTTAATGTAACTTCGCAAAAACCGTGGGGACGGCGTTCGTCAGTTCCGCCGAATATTACGTCCTCCATAGACTGACCGCGAAGGCTTTTGGTTGATTGCTCGCCGAGTACCCAACGAACAGCATCGGAAATATTGCTTTTTCCGCTTCCGTTTGGCCCTACAACCGCAGTTATTCCCTTGCCGAATTTCAACACAGTCTTATCGGCAAATGATTTAAAGCCTTGAATTTGAATTGATTTCAGTAGCAAATCTAATCTCTCCTTTCTATACGAATATCATTTTTATTTACAGCCCCGTCGGACATTACTTTACAGAAAAATCCTTTGTTTTCAAGTTCGGTTATATTCCGACGATTTTGGCCTGTCATTTTTGAAATGTTTTCGGGTGATACATATAAAATATAAGCGCCCTTATCCCTTAGTTTACTCAGTGCTTTTTCTAAAAAAATATGAGAATGACACAACTCACTGAATGCCGGGTGCCATGGACCGGCAATATAGGCATTTTTATCGATTGAATGAAGACCCAGTCTGATAACATTTATGCCTGCTTTTTCAAACATCGTTAAAAGAACAGTACAAACATCCACAGCTTCATCTATCGTTTGAGGCTTATAATACCCGTCCGCATAAAGTGCCGCAAGAGTAGTGCCTTTTAAAACTATAGTTGGATATATTCTTACGGTTTCAGGCCCTAAGGCAATAATATCTTCAGCAGTTTTAAGTGTTTTTTGAAGGCTGTCACCGTAAAGACCTGTCATCATCTGAAGTCCCAAAGAAAAACCGTGCTTTTTTATAAGAATTGAAGCGCACGAAACATCCTTTGCAGTATGTCCGCGATTATTCATTTTAAGAACTGCATCATCCATACTTTGAGCGCCAAGCTCAATTGATGTAACCGAGTACATTTTTAGTATATTTAGAATTTCGTCGTCTATAGCGTCAGGCCTTGTTGATATGCGAATGCCACTGACATCACCCAACTTAACGAAAGAATGAGCAACCTCTAAAAGCGATACCATATAATTGCGATTAATTGCAGTAAAACTTCCGCCGAAAAAAGCAATTTCTGTACTTTGAGGATCATAATTTCCGGATTTTTTTGCAAGATTTACAGCATCAATTACATCCTGTGTTGTAGGAGATGCCTGAACACCGGTAATATGCCTTTGGTCGCAAAAGCTACACATATTAGGACAGCCGACATGAGGCACAAAAACCGAAATATTAGCATGCTTACGGCTCATATTGCCTCACCCATAAGGCTGAGTGCTTGTTTAGCCGCCATTTCCTCCGCTTCCTTCTTACTTTTTCCGGTGCCTGTACCGATAGTATTTGAGTTAAGGCGTACTTCTACAGTAAATAATTTGTTATGGTCGGGACCTTCTTCACCGGTAAGAATATAATTTACACTTTCTTCGGGATTACGCTGAATAATCTCCTGAAGCAGAGTTTTATAATCCTTAAAATCCGCTTTAACGTCGTAGCTTTCAAGCTCCGAAACAACAAAGCGCATTACAAATTCTCTTGCCGGGTCAATGCCGCCGTCAAGATAAATTGCCGCCAATATAGCTTCAAAAGCATCAGCAAGTATGGAATCGCGCTCGGCGCCTCCGGTCTTTCGTTCGCCTTTTCCGAGCAATAAAAACTCCCCGACAGACAGCTTTCTCGAAAACTCGCAAAGTGTCTTTTCGCACACAAGTGACGAACGAAGTCTTGTAAGCTCGCCTTCAGGCATCTTCTTGAAATTATCATAAATATAGCTGGAAACAATAATGGATAAAACCGAATCGCCTAAAAACTCAAGGCGCTCGTTTGATGCCACACCGCCGCGCATCTCATTAGCATAAGAAGAATGAGTAAGCGCGTTTTCAAGAAGTTTTTTATTTTTAAAAGTATAGCGCAGATTTTCTTCAATAGTTTTCATATCTACTCCGTTTTCAGACCCTCAGTTATTTTTCCTATAACATCATTCTCGGCAAAACTTTTTGCTTGTCTTATAGCATTTTTTATGGCTTTAGCATCCGAACTGCCGTGTGCCTTAATAACAGGCTTATTAACGCCAAGCAATAATGCGCCTCCTACCTCGGAGCTATCCATCATACTTTTAAGTGAATACAAATCTTTTTTTAGAACAAGTGCCGACAACTTATTAGGTAAGCTTTTATAAAGCACATTCTTTATCATTTTAAAAAGTGTACTTGCAGTTCCTTCAATAAGCTTAAGAGCTATATTTCCGGTAAATCCATCGGTAATTACGGCATCACAAAGACCTTTCGGCATTTCTCTTGATTCTATATTGCCGACAAAATTAATCGGAGCCTCACTCAATAACTTATACGCTTCAATATGCATCGGGTCGCCCTTTGTATCTTCGGTACCGATATTCAGTAATGCAATTTTAGGATCAACTCTACCCTCAACAGCTGTAAGATATGCGCTTGCCATAATTCCAAACTGCTTAAGCATTTCTGCTCTACATTCGCTGTTGGCCCCCATATCCATAAGCATATAGGAACCTTCCGGCGCCGGAATCATAGAGCCAAGAGCCGGGCGTTTTACACCCTTTAATCGTTTTACTATAAGTGTTCCGCCAACAACAATAGCACCGGTTGAACCTGCCGAAACAAAAGCATCGGCATTGCCGTCTCTAAGCTCATAAAAAGCCTTTGCCATAGAACACTCATTATGTGATTTTAAAATTGAAGTCGGATCATCATGCATACTGATAACATCCGAACTGTCAACAATAATAAGGCTCTCACTAAAATCTAAATTATTATCATTAATAACCTCGTCAATTTTCACCTTATCACCGACAAGGGTTATATCAACGCCATATTCTTTATGCGCCGCCGCCGCGCCCTTTATGATTTCAACAGGCGCATTATCGCCGCCGAACGCATCAACAACTATTCTCATTTAATATCCCCTCTATCATAAAATTCAAGCGCACGCTTTGATAAAGCCGCATAGCGGTCACGCTTGTTTTTTATTGTATTTTCAAGCGGTGGTAGTATCCCGAAATTTGCACCAATAGGTTGAAAATTCTCCACAGTATCATCGGTAATAAAGTTTAAAAGCGCACCTATCATCGTGTAATCAGGCAAAATGACTGCTTTTTCACCCAATATCTTTTTTGCGGCATTAATACCTGCTACAATACCGCTCGCCGCCGACTCCATATATCCCTCAACTCCGGAAATTTGCCCGGCAAACAGTATTTTTTCATTTTTCTTTAGAGATAAATTTTTATTAAGCAATCTCGGTGAATCTATAAAAGAGTTGCGATGCATAACGCCATAACGCATAAATTCAGCACCGGCTAGTCCCGGGATCATTGAAAAAACTCTTTTTTGTTCGCCAAACCTTAAATTAGTTTGAAACCCTACAAGATTATAAAGGGAACCTTCGCTGTTCTCGCGCCGTAATTGTACAACCGCCCAAGGTCTGTGTCCTGTTCTCGGATCGCGTAATCCTACCGGCTTCATAGGGCCGAAACGAATAGAATCAGAGCCTCGTTTTGCCAGCACCTCTATCGGCATACAACCTTCATATACCCGGAGCTTACTGTCAACACCGTGTACCGGCGCGGTTTCAGCGGTAATAAGTGCATTATAAAACCTTTCGTACTCCTCTTTGTTCATAGGACAGTTTATGTAATCACCTTCACCGTCCAAATAACGCGAAGCGGTAAAAGCAATATTCATATCAACACTATCGGCTGTTACTATCGGTGCCGCCGCATCAAAAAAGCTGAGACTTTTCTGACCGCAATACTCTTCTATACTATAGGCTAAAGCTTCATCGGTAAGCGGTCCCGTTGCAATAACGGTTACGCCGTTATCAGGTAATTCTGTGACCGTTTTTGTAATTATATTTATCCTTTTATTACTGCGTATCTTTTCGGTTACTCCGGCAGAAAAAACATCTCTGTCAACAGCAAGGGCACCACCTGCCGCAACCGTGCATCTATCCGCAACACTAAGGCAAACTGAGCCGAGCCTTCTCATTTCTTCTTTTAAAAGCCCGGCGGCAGAGTCTATCCTCGCCGCCTTTAAGGAATTGGAACATACCAATTCACAAAACAAGTCGCTTTTATGCGCCGGTGAATGCTTTTCGGGTTTCATCTCGATAAGGTCAACCTCTACGCCTAAACCTGCTGCCGCGTTTGCCGCCTCACAACCGGCAAGCCCTGCACCGATGACGGTGACTTTATCCATTATCTGATTCCTTTTCCTTTTTTGTTTTTCTGGTTGGACATTCAGAATTCATACAATACTTTCTTCCCCGAATTCCCTTGATTATAAAGCCTCCGCATTCCGGACACTTCTCACCTGTAGGAATACCCGGGGATGCAAAATTGCACTTTGGATAATTAGAGCAACCATAGAACTTTTTACCCTTTTTAGATATCCTTTTTATAAGTTTACCTCCGCAAACAGGGCAAGGTTCCTTAATTTCGTTTTCCGGCATAGGTTTTGTGTTTTTACACTCGGGATACCCGGGACATGCAAGAAACTTCCCGAAACGCCCCGTGCGTTCAACCATTTTTCTGCCGCATTTTTCACATACAACATCACTTTCAACAACCGGGATTTTAACCCTTCTGCCGTCAAGCGCTTTTTCTGCTTTTTTATAAAGAACATCAAAGTCTTTATAAAAATCAGATACTGTATCAAGCCATTTTTCCTCGCCCAAGCCTATTTTATCAAGACTTGTTTCGAGGTTTGCGGTGAATTTAGTATCAATTATTTTCTTAAAGTACTCATTTATAAGGTCGCATACTAATGTGCCGAGAGTTGTAGGCTTTAAGGATTTTTTCTCGCGCTCTATATATTCACGCTGTAAAATATTTGTTATAATCGGCGCATAGGTTGAAGGTCTGCCGATACCGTTTTCATCAAGTGTTTTAATGAGCGTAGGCTCTGTATATCTTGCCGGCGGCTGAGTAAAATGCTGATTTGGTAGCAGAGATTTAAGTTTAAGTGTATATCCCTTTTTCATATCCGGAAGCATAACATTAGCCTCCGTCTCCTCATCTTTGCCCTCTTCATAAAGTACGGTAAAGCCGTCAAATTTAACCTTATATCCGCTTGCTTTAAACAGATAATCTCCTGCTGTGATATCAACACTTACGGTATTTTGAATACAAGCCGCCATTAAAGAGGCTAAAAAGCGCTCCCATATAAGCTTATAAAGCTTATATTGCTCCGCTGTAAGGGATGCCTTTGCCTTATCAGGTGTAATAAAAATATTTGTAGGTCTGATTGCCTCGTGAGCATCCTGTGCCCCGTTTTTCGTTTTAAAATATCTCGGATTTGCAGGAAGATAATCACCACCGTATGTTCCTGTTATAAAATCAGCTGCCGCAGATCTTGCCTCTTCTGAAATTCTGAGTGAATCGGTACGCATATAGGTAATAAGACCTGTAGTGCCAAAGCCTTCAACATCGACACCCTCGTATAGCTTTTGTGCCACACTCATTGTGCGCTGACCGGTGAAATTCAGTTTTCTTGATGCCTCTTGTTGCAATGTAGAGGTAGTAAACGGAGGTGCAGGCTGACGAGTGCGCGTTCCGCGTTTAATATCGGATACGGTGAAGCTTTGACCTTTAAGCTTTTCAACAATATCGAGAGCTGTCTTTTCATCACGGATAGTATCAAGCTTTTTACCGTCAGAAAGACCGAAAAGGCGCGATAAAAACGACTTGCCGCCGCTAAAAAGCTTTGCATCAATGGTCCAAAACTCCTCCGGCTTAAAAGCCTCGATCTCGCGTTCACGGTCAACTATCAGCCTTAGTGCTACGGTCTGCACTCTACCTGCCGACAGGCCGCTTTTAACCTTTTTCCAAAGAAACGGACTCAGTTTATAACCGACAATTCGATCAACAACTCTGCGTGCCTGTTGAGCATCAACTAAATTTGTATCAATCCTATGGGGATTACTAATACCCTTATCTACACCGCTCTTAGTTATTTCGTTGAAAGCAATACGATTCTCATCCTCAAGATTGAGACCTAAAATCTGTGCCAAATGCCAGGATATTGCTTCACCCTCGCGGTCGGGGTCGGTTGCGAGGTATACAAAGTCACTTTTAGCAGCTGCGGTCTTTAAAGACTTAATTAGCTCTTTTTTTTCCGGCATATTTATATAATCAGGCTTGAAATCGTTATCTATATCAATACCGAATTTTGATTTTGGCAAATCTCTGATATGACCCATTGAGGCCATAACATCATATTCGGAACCTAAATATTTTTTTATACTCTTCACCTTTGTAGGTGACTCAACTATTACCAGTTTTGACATTTCAAAACTCCCTTTACTGATCTATTATTTTATATGCGCCGCCGGGAAGCGATTTAATCAAATGTTCCATCTCAAGTTCTGTAAGCGCAGAAAGCAACAAGCCGTCATCCATATCAATCAAATATAAATCATCCGCGGTAAATTTAGGCTTATCTAAATTATTATACACTAATTGTGCCTCATTTGAAAGAGTTGATAAAGACTTTTTTTGTAAATTTTTCTTTAATTTATCGTCACCGCTGTCTTTATATGCATTTTCAATATTTATCTGTTCCGGAAAATCAGCAATATAGCGAGTAAATATATCTGATGCATCAATAAGCGGAATTGCACCGTCACGCAA